>JAPLMI010000192.1 GCA_026387115.1 Candidatus Omnitrophota bacterium
AAAGAGATAGAAAGGTTACATGCACGAATTCACATTCAAAGATAACGAGCTTCACTGCGAGAACATAAAGGTGGCGGATATAGCAAAGAAGGTCGCGACGCCGTTCTATCTCTACAGCTATAAGACTTTAATAGACCATTACAGGAAGATAAGGACCGCGTTTAGAGCGATCAATCCGCTTATATGCTTTTCGGTAAAGTCAAACTCGAACCTTGCGGCGCTGAGGGCGCTGGTCAGGAACGGCGCCGGGCTCGATATAGTGTCGGGCGGCGAGCTTTACAGGGCGCGCCTTGCCGGTGTAAATCCGAGAAAGGTCGTGTATGCGGGCGTCGGAAAGAAGCGCAGCGAGATCGAGGATGCAGTCAGGTTCGGCATCCTCTTCTTCAACGTCGAATCCGAGGATGAACTTGATGAGATACAGAATACCGCCGGCTCGTTAAAGAAGAAGGTCAACGTTGCCATAAGGATAAATCCGGATGTCATTCCCAGAACACATCGCTATATCGCCACGGGCAAGGGAGAGACGAAGTTTGGCCTCGATTTTGAGACGGTCCACAAGATATTCAATTCGAGGTGGAGGTATCCAAACCTTAACATTAACGGAGTCCACATACATATCGGTTCGCAGATCCTGGACGCCGAGCCTTTCGAAAATGCGATAAAGAAGGTTCTGGAGTTCCTGAAGGTATATAAAATAGAGGTCGAATATTTTAATATAGGAGGCGGGCTCGGAATCATATATTCGATAGAGAATCCGCAGACCGCGAAGAGCTTCGCGAAATCGGTCCTCCCGCTTTTAAGGAAATCCGGATTGAAGATTATCCTGGAGCCGGGAAGGTTTATTTCCGGGAACAGCGGCATACTCGTTACCAGAGTCGTTTATAATAAGAGGACTCCTAGAAAGAGGTTCATTATCGTTGACGGAGGGATGAATGATCTCATAAGGCCGAGCCTTTATGAGGCATACCACAAGATAGTCCCGGTGAGTCTCAGGGAAGACTCTTCTGACACCGCCGAAAAAGCCGATGTGGTCGGGCCGATCTGCGAAAGCGGCGATTTTCTCGGGAAAGACAGGCTCATCCCCTATGTACGCAGGGGGGATCTCTTGGCGGTGATGGGCGCAGGAGCGTATGGGTTTACGATGTCCAGTAACTATAATTCCCGGCCGCGTCCCTCAGAGGTTATGGTCATAGGAAGGAAATTTTACGTAACGAGACAGGCCGAGCGGCACGCGGATCTCGTCCGCGGCGAGACGATACCGAAAGTGTTAAAATGAAATTCACGAAAGCGGTTGCGACGGGGAACGATTTTATAATTGTCGACAACAGACTTGGCGAAATCGGCACAAAATTATCTGCGGTTGCGAAAAGATTATGCGGCAGGAAACAGGGGATAGGCGCTGATGGGTTTTTGGTAATAGAACCGTCGAAGAAAGCCGATTTCAAAATGCGGATATTTAATCCCGACGGAAGCGAAGCAGAGATGTGCGGTAACGGGTCGCGCTCGGTCGCGCTCTATGCCGCCAAAATTAAGATCGCGAAGCCCGACATGACGATCGAGACTGCCGCGGGTATACTTAACGCCGCCGTATTAGGCGATGTAATTAAGGTGAAGCTCACCGATCCCAAAGATATTAAATGGAACTTCTGCCTGATGATAGGCAAATGCCCGTATAAATTGAGCTTTGTGAACACCGGCGTTCCCCACGTGATCCATTTCGTGGAAGACCTTGACAAGGTCGACGTGAAGAGCCTCGGGTCGGACATACGCTACCATGACGAGTTTTCTCCGGAAGGCGCTAACGCGGATTTCGTTTATGTCGTCGACAAACATAACATAAAGGTGCGGACATACGAGCGCGGCGTCGAGGACGAGACGCTCGCATGCGGCACAGGCGCGGTCGCGAGCGCCGTTATATCGGCAGAGGTCGAAAAGATGGCCTCACCAG
>JAPLMI010000188.1 GCA_026387115.1 Candidatus Omnitrophota bacterium
GTCGAGACCGAAGGCCAGGTACGAGGCGGAGCTTCCCATCGCCCTGGAGAAGCTCGCGGATCGCTTATGCGGCGATAGATACGATTTCGGTATTTGCAAAGAGGGTGGTTTAATGAAGATCGATAACCGTAAAATCGTAGAAGGGGTTATAGGGGACCTGAGAAGGGGGGTCAATAAGGGGGTAATATCGGGCAAGTTTCATAACGCGATCGCGAATGCGATACTGAGCGTATCTCTTAAATTACGCGGATCATTTAAGATAAATAAAGTGGTCCTCAGCGGCGGCGTCTTCCAGAATGGATTTCTTACCGCGAGGGCCGGCCAATTGTTAGAAGATCGCGGATTCGATGTTTTTGCGCATTCGAAAGTTCCGACGAACGATTCAGGAATACCGATCGGCCAGATCGCGATAGCTAATGCCCGCCACAAAGCGTTGGCGGGCACAGCGAGGCAAAGATGTGCTTAGGCATACCGATGAGGGTTGTGAAGATAGGCGGAGATGAAGGGCTCGTAGAATCAGGCGGCCTCAGGAAGACGGCGAATTTTTCGTTATTGAAGAGCGTCAAGGCCGGCGACTACATCCTCATGCACGCGGGATTCGCGATAGAGAGGGTCAAAGAGTCCGAGGCGAAAAAGACGCTCAAAGCGCTAAGGGATTTATGAAATACGTCGATGAATTCAGAAATAAGACGCTTATAGATAAACTTGCGGAAGAGATTCGTAGGGCTGTCGACCCGCGGCGTACCTACAACTTCATGGAAGTGTGCGGGACGCATACGATGAATATATTCAGGTTCGGGCTTAAGGATATCCTGCCGAAAAATATACGCCTCATATCCGGCCCAGGGTGCCCGGTATGCGTTACGCCGAATGAATTCATAGACAAGGCGATATGGCTCGCCAACCGGGATGGTGTTATAATAGCCACATTTGGGGATATGTTCAGGGTCCCGGGCTCACGCTCGAGCCTGGAAAAGGAGAAGGCCCATGGCGTGCGAATCAAGATGGTATATTCGAGCGTTGACGCGCTGTCCCTGGCAAAAAAGAACCAGAATAAGGAAGTAGTTTTCTTAGGAATAGGTTTTGAGACGACGGTTCCGACCGTAGCGCAATCCATTCTTATCGCGAAAAAGGAAAAGATTAAGAATTATTCGGTATTATGCGGCCACAAGACGATGCCGGAGGCCCTGAAAACCTTGGCAGAGGACAAACTTGTTAACATCGACGGGTTTTTATTACCCGGACATGTCAGCGCCATTATAGGATCGAAGCCGTATGAATTCTTGGCTAAAAAATTCGGGAAGAGGTGCGTGATAGCCGGTTTTGAACCGGTAGACATTCTTCAGGCGATTTATATGCTTATCAGGCAGAATACGCCGAAAGTCGATATCCAATATACGAGGATTATCAATAAATCTGGTAATGCTCTTGCCCAAAAAACAACAGGAAAAGTTTTTAAAAAGATAAGGTCAATGTGGCGCGGTATAGGTATTATCGAGGGAAGCGGGCTTAAGATTAGAGATGAATTTTCGGAATTTGACGCGGAATCGAAATTCAATCCAAAGGCAGAATTGCCCATAGAAGATAAAGGCTGTTTCTGCGGTCAAATCTTAAGAGGCATTAAGACGCCGCTCGACTGCCGATTCTTCGGCAGAGTTTGCAAGCCGGAAAACC
>JAPLMI010000031.1 GCA_026387115.1 Candidatus Omnitrophota bacterium
GAAAGGTCCGCTTTTTTCAAATCGCAGCCTGCAAGACCCTTTTCGCTCCGAGCCGCCAGGAGGAGGTTATTTATGCGAGGGTTCATAACGAATCGGCCCTGTGCGTTATATTTTTTTCTATGAAGTCAGCTATCGCCTTCTCTTTTTCCGGGGTGAGATGGACAAAAGATACGCCCATCCCGGGATAGGCATGGGGCTGTATCTCTTTGTCGGCAAGCCAGCTTACCTTCCCTGTGGTTTCGAGAGATTTAGCCATGCCCGGCACATTGAACTCAAGGTCGAGCATGCTGTTTATGGGGAAGGTGTATGGGGTGTAGACATAAATGCCCGCGGCGCTTAAATTCAGGACTCTTCCGTCAAATAGCTTCGGTTTTTTTTGGTCACTGATCATCTTGTACTTAACATTTAAATGGATTTCAAGGCGCTGAAATCTCCTCCTGAGAGAGAGCTTGTCTATCCCCTCGTCAAAAAAACTGCTGACGGCAGCGTCCTCCTCGGTATAAATCTCGAAAACGGTTTCGAGCTTTACCGCCTTCAGAAGTTCTATGACGGATAACGGCACGTTGATAAGTTTCAATTTACCTTTATGGTTCGTTACGTTTTTGTATGCTATGGTCAGTATCGAAAGCCCGTTATAATCTACGGTGTCGGTGTTTTCGAGATTGAGGATCACGTTCACCTTGCCGGAATTGACAAGCCAACCCACCATCTCTATGAGATCCGATGAGTTGATATCGATCCGGCCGTCGATATCGAGTATGCTCACGCTGTCAACTTCCCTTAAACGTATCGGCATAAAACCCCTACTGCCTAAAGAAGAAGGTGCTAACTCCCCTCCCCATCCTGTTGACATCCTTCCCTACGCCGGAAATGGTCTCCCCGCAGCCGGTTAAAGTTAATGACGCGGCGATTAGTAAAACCAGAATAACAATCTTTTTCATTTTATAACCTCCAGTTTGCTGGCTATCATCTCATCAGCCCCCGCGGATCGACGGGCTCCCCGTCTTTTCTGATTTCAAAGTGCAGGTGCGGCCGTATGAGCGAACTTGCGGCATTGCCGGTCTTTCCCACAAAACCTATCAGCTCGCCTCTACGCACCCTCCTTGTCGCCTTTCCGTTCCAGTCCGAAAGATGGCCGTAAAACGTCTGGGTGCCGTCGGGGTGATGGATCATCACATATTTTCCGTAACCGGTCGGGACATTTCCGAAGAAGGCAAGGCCGCTTTTCGAAGCGTATACCGGCGTTCCGACGCTCGCCAGTATATCCACGCCGGCATGGAACCTGCCGTTGCGCCTCTTCGCGCCGTAACCGCCTTCGCCGAGCGAATCGTTTCTGATCTCGAGCTTGTCCAGATCGCTCTTGATGGGACAGGCAAAATAAGGCTCGGTCAGCTTAAAAAAAGCGATAGAGACCGGCTGGTATAATATTATGGTCGCGATAATAGTCAGCGCTGTAAAAAAAGCGACCGATCGTAATCTCATGATATATTGTCAATCTTTACCTGGTATGGCCGTAGAAAAAGCCATACCCTCTCTTCAAGTAAGAATATGGCTTTTTCTATACAAACCACTATATTATTTCTGTTCAGCCGGCGGCTGGACAGCTTGAGGCTCTTCCTTGGCCGCGTTGACAGGGGCGGCAACCGTTCCCTCGACCGCCTTTACCGCAGTTTCAGCAGTGCCGGTTATAGGTTCGGTAACGAGCTCTTTCGTCTTCGCGACTTCTCCGGATGTTACCTGGCCTACGGTCTTCACCTCTTTAGTTACGACTTCCGTTCCGCGCTTCGCGGTATCCGAAACGACCGCGGCTGATTCGTTCGTCACGTTGGCCGGATAGTTGAAAAGCTTTTGCCAGAAATTCTTTGCCTTTGTCCCGGCCGTCTCTTTCTCCGCGCAATAAGAGATGCCCGTTAGCACAAAAGACAAGGCCAGCACGATACACGCGCATGCAAATAATTTACTCTTCATTTTTCCCTCCTTTCCTGTGAACTTATATTACTATAAAACCCTTCCTATATCAAGGAAATAAATCCATCTTATTTCAGCATCTTCATGGCGAGATCCCTTACGGCCTTGCCGTCAGCCCGCCCCTTGGCCTTTTCCATGGCTATCTTCATGACTTTGCCGACTTCGGCCTTGGTCACCGCGCCGCTTGAGCCTATCGCCTCTTTGACAATACCCGCCAATTCTTCTTCGCCCATCTGCTCAGGCATGTAGGATTCGAGGATCTTGAGCTCTTGCCGTTCTTTATCGGCGAGATCGGCGCGCTTGCCCTTCTCGAACTGCTCTATCGAGTCCTTATGCTGTTTTATCTGGCGCTGTATAATCTGCAATATATCCGCCTCGCCGGTCCTCTTGACGTTCTTCTCGATCTCGAACATTTTTACCGCCGACAAGAGCATTCTTAAGACCGACAATTTGGCCGCTTCGCCATTCTTCAGCGCCAGCCTGACATCCGCCTCAATCTTTTGATATAGCTCCATACAAATATCCGCCCCCCATGACAAGCCCTATTAGAAACAATCCTTCCCCTAAACCCGACGGTTCTTGTGAGAAGCCCTCACCTTTAAGCCCGGTCTATACGATTGTGCCGCAGGTAGGCTTTAAGAATATTAGGATAGCTTTACGACCTTTGTCGCCTGCTCGCCCTTCGGACCAATTATGATCTCAAACTGGACCTTATCCCCTTCTTTCAAGCTTTTATAGCCTTCACCCTCAATAGCGGAGTGGTGGACGAATACGTCTTTACCGGTATCGGCTACTATGAACCCGAAACCCTTCTTATCATTGAACCATTTTACCGTTCCCTGTGCCATCTATCCTTTCACCCCCCATCAAAAAATGCCACCCAAAGCTTAACAAAAGCTTCAAATGGCATATATTTTAGACGCAAATCTTCTTCACTAAATATACTCACTTACGATTGCTTAAAATATAGCATATAAGCCCTGTTTTGTCAAGGTTATTCTGCTTCGGGATTATTTTGTCCCCGGCGGCTTCTTCCTGCAAAGCCTTCGCTTGATGATCATCTTTTTTACGGGGTTTGTGTAATCTATGATAAGCGTGCCGCAAAGATGGTCTATTTCGTGCTGAACGGCCCTTGCGAGAAGCCCCGTAGCCCGGAGCTGTCTTGCCTGGCCTGATTCATCCAGGTAATTGACGATGACGGAGTCGGCCCTCCTTACCTTCACGCATACCTCCGGCACGCTGAGGCACCCTTCTTCCATGGCAAGGCTGCCCTCTTTCTTAACTATTGCGGGATTGGCCATCTTGATAAGGCCATCGCCTATATCGATAACGGCAAGCTGTTTGTCTATGCCGACCTGGACGGCCGCAAGCCCGACGCCCTTGGCAAGATACATCGCCTTGGCCATTTCGGAGAGCTCCTTTTTTTCGATGTCGCCTATAGCGGGGATCTTCTTTGCCTTTTTACGGAGAATTGAATCGGGGAATATCCTGATCTTTAAAGCTGACATACCTAACTTTTAACGGGGCTATTATTTGAGCCGACGCGCACGACCCTGACCTTCATCGACTTCGCCTCTTTATCCTCCACAAGCGCGTAGGACAGGATTATGACTATGTCGCCCGCTTTTCCGAGGTGCGCCGCCGCTCCATACAGGCCGATTTCGCCTGAGCCGGCCTTTTCTTCTATCGCGTATGTCTCAAACCGCGCGCCGTTATTTACGTTCACGACCTGGACGATCTCGCCGGAATGGATATCGGCCATTTCGAGAAGCCTCTTATCGATGCCGATGCTCCCTTCGTAGTGAAGGTCGACCTTTGTCAGGACGGCCCTGTGTATTTTTGATTTGCACATCATTCGCAGCATCGTATCTACCTATTCCCCTATCTCGGTCAGGTTGTTGCCGTCGAAGTAGAGCTTCTTGGTTTTAGAGAGGTATCCGGCATCGACAGGTATAGAGCCGTACTGGGCGCGGTAGATCCACACCTCACGGGTCGCCCCTCGCCACTTCTCCTTATTCTCGACCATTCTGACATCATTGGGCCTGCCCCAGATAGATTCGACCTGCTGTTTAGACATCCCTATCTTTATCGATTCGGTTCCGAGCGGATGGCTGATGACGTCCTCCGCATCCGGCACCTGGATCGCGGAACATCCGTAAGTCGAAGCCAGTGCAAATATCACCGCATAAACCATTATCTTCCGCATCTCTTTTTTTCCTCCGGTAGTTTATATATAAAATCACATAAAAATTTAAGAAAACTGTTTTTGCCGTCTTCCGCTATCTCGCCGAATTCGATGCCGATATCGAACGGCGACTTATCCTCAAGCGATAAACGTCTTTTCCATATAACGGTCCCTGTTGCGCGGACCCCGTCCCCGGACATCTCCGGGATGCCCAGCTTCATCTCTACGATGTCGGATTCTTTAAGGCGCTTGTCGTGGGCCTCGAACCTCGCGCCTTCGGCGGATATGTCTTTGGCCGTAACCGTATGAATTCTGCCGCGATCGGATGTTTGATAGGTAATATCTACGGGGATCTTCAGCCGAATGGAACCCCTTCTGTCAATGAATTCCTCTTTTTTTGTCATGGGGCCGTAACCTCATTTCGATTAAATATAGCATATTTAAAATTTAACGTCAATTTAAATGAAGACGGAGCCAGCTTACTATATTATCCAGGACGTCTTTATCGGCAGCATAATGTATTCTGCATATGCCGTCGTTTACCTTCTTACCAAAGTAGTGGCCCAGATAGCCGTAATACGTCAACGCGTGGCTACAATTACCGCTATCTTCAAGCATCCTGTCGAGAAGAGACGATGATTCCATCGAGGAGGGGCTGTCTTGCCTACCCTGAAGGATGAGCACCGGCGCTTTTATATCCCTTATAAAAAGGGATGGTTTTCTATCCATCTCTTCCTTGACCCTCTTTACGAAACACCTTTTCCACAGGATGAAAGCCCAGTTTCCATTGGATCGCGACGCCCTATCCCTTATCTCCTCCAGGGATTTCTTCACGGATTTTAAATACTCCTGGGTCCACTTTTTGTCAAAAAATATTTTGTCATAATTTTCAAAATTTTCCTGGGTGCCGTACCTGGAATATATTTCCGGCGCCATGAGGATGAGCCCTTTTATGTAATTTTTTTCGGATGCGAGTTTCAGAGCGCGAGAGGCGCCCCGTGAATGGCCTAAAATGAAGAGGCGCTGCGGATCGGCCTCTTTTTGAGCGGCCAGAAGATCGAGAGCCTTGGCAAGATCGTCGGTTTCTTCGTCTTCTGAAAGAGACGCGAAACTTCCGTCGCTTGAACCGACTCCGCGCTTGTCAAACCTCAATACCGTGTAACCGTTTTTTGACAGGCTTTCGGCCAGATCGGCAAATAGGCCCCTGAAATTGCGGTCTTCCGGCCCATCCGGCCCGGTGAGAAGGACGGCCGGGCATCTCGCTTCTTTCATCGGAACCGTCAATGTTCCGGATAGGTTAGCGCCGTTATTTTTGAACGTGACATCCCTGGACGTATAACCTTCGCCTTGGGGGGTATAATCTTTTGGCGTAAGTTCCCCGGGAGAGAATGTCCTGGTTATCTTAAGGCCTATCGATGGTATCTCTATCTTTATAAGCGACCGGTCTATCTTCGCCACCCAGACGCTGCCTTGAGGATAGTTTTTTATCTTTAATAGCAGGTTCTCGGTTTTTATCTTTTTACGCCCTATCTTTAAATATTCGTCCCTTATCGAGGTGAGCGTGACGAACCTTTTCATCGGCGGCAATTCCCAGTCCAGGAAG
>JAPLMI010000014.1 GCA_026387115.1 Candidatus Omnitrophota bacterium
CCGATATATTCAAGGCCCAGTTGAGGGCGATCCTGAGGGCATCAGAGCATGGAAATCTTAAGATCATGTATCCGATGATATCCGGCCTCGAGGAATTGAAACAGGCCAACGATATATTGGAAGAGACGAAGAAAGAGCTTAAAAGAGAATCGGTCCCGTTCGACGAGGAGATGGAAGTGGGCGCCATGATCGAGGTCCCTTCCGCGGCGCTGATAAGCGACATACTCGCCAAAGAGGTCGACTTCTTTTCCATCGGAACGAACGACCTTATCCAGTATTCTCTGGCCGTTGACAGAGTCAACGAAAAGATCGCCTATCTCTATGAACCTGCCCATCCGGCAGTGCTTCGGCTTATAAAAAGCGTTATAGAGAACGGCCACAACGCAGGCATATGGGTGGGTATATGCGGTGAGATGGCCGGTGATATAATTATGACGATAATACTTCTCGGGCTCGGCCTCGACGAATTCAGCACATCGCCGATCGCCATCCCCGAGATCAAGCGGATAATAAGGTCCGTGAACGTGAGACAGGCGAAGGAGATAGCGCAAGGCGCAATAAGCCTTCCCACCGGCAAGGAAGTCGAAAAATTCGCGAAGAAAAAGCTGAAAGAGATAGTACCGGACCTTGCGCTTGAGGTTGAATAAATAAAATCAAAAATCAAATATAAAATATCAAAAATGTCAAATCTAGACGATTTAAAGATAATCGCAAAATACGACCGTTCCGGCATGCTGGAGACGATCGAGGGCTTTCCGGCGCAGTGCCGCGACGCAAAGTCGATCGGTTATGGATTTGACTTGCCAGCGTCTTTTAAAATCCAATATAAGAATATCGTCTCGACGGGCCTCGGCGGTTCCGCCATAGGCTCGGATATAGCAAGGTCATACATCGCCGATGACTCGAAGACCCCGCTCTTTGTCAACAGGAATTACCGGCTTCCGGGTTTCGTGGGCGAGAGGACTTTGGTCATAGCGTCGAGTTATTCCGGCAATACGGAGGAGACGATATCGGCTTACAAAGACGCAAAATCTAAAGAAGCGAAGGTCATAGCCATTACGTCAGGCGGAGAATTACGGAAGCTCGCCTCCGGTGACGGATTTCCGGTTTTAACAATACCCGGAGGCCTTCAGCCGCGATGCGCGCTCGGGTATTCATTCTTTCCGTTATTGATCGTTCTCTCAAAGATCGGAGTGGTGAAGGACCAGGCGGAAGATATCGACGAAGCAATAGAAGTCCTGAATGGCCTCAAAGTTAAGTCGCTCGGCGCCGGCGTGCCGGAGAAGAAGAACATCGCAAAACGGATCGCGCGATCGCTCTACAATAAGTTTCCCGTAATTTACGCCGGGGGAGACCATACGGACTCGGTCGTGACCAGATGGCGCGGGAGCTTGAGCGAAAACGCGAAGGTTCTTTCGTCGGGCCATGTCTTTCCCGAAATGAACCATAATGAGATCATGGGGTGGGAACATCCGGCGAAACTTCTGAAAGACTTTGCCGCGGTGATATTAAGGGACTCGGACGATAATCCGCGGGTGGCGAAGCGTATGGATATTACGAAAAAAATACTGGCCAAGGCCGGCGTAAAGGCGATCGAGGTGAATTCCTTGGGGAGCTCGCTTCTCGCCAGAATATTCTCCCTTATATATATCGGCGATTTCGTAAGTTTCTACCTTGCGATATTGAATAAGCGCGATCCGACGCCGGTCGAGCGGATAGCATATTTAAAGAAGGAATTGGCGAAAGCATGACGCTCGTAATACTGGCGGCGGGATACGCGGTGAGGCTCCAGCCCCTTACCTTAAATACCTCAAAGTCGCTTCTTACGATAGGCGGGCGGAAGATATTGGACAGGATCATGGAGAAGGTCCTGTCGGTAAAAGAGGTCTCTTCCGTATATATAATAACGAACGCCAGGTTCTTTGAAAATTTTTTAGCGTGGCGGAAGGCCTCAAAGGCCGAAGGTCAAGCCGTATCTATATTGAATGACGGCACGCTCACGAACGAAACGAGGCTCGGGGCGGTTCAGGATATCGCCTTTGCCATAAAAGAGAGATCAATCGCCGACGATATGATGGTCGTCGCCGGCGACAACCTTTTTGATTTCGATCTGAACCGGTTCGTGGAGTTCGCCGGGGCCCACTCCGACGGTGTATCGGTGGCGTTACACGATATCGCCGACATCATGTTAGCGAAGAATTTCGGCGTGGTCGGCGTCGATAAGGATAATAAAGTGATAGATTTCGAAGAGAAGCCCGAAAAACCGAAATCGACGCTCGTCTCCACAGGCATATATTATTTTCCCAAAGACAAACTTTCTTATATCCGGGAATATGTTAAAATGCGCAATCATCTTGACGCGCCCGGTTACTACATCGCGTGGCTCGCCAAACGCGATAAGATTTACGGTTTCAAATTTACGGAAGACTGGTACGATATAGGTAATATCGAGTCATATAAAAAGGCGGACGCGGAGTATTTAAAAAAGGAGAGAAATAGATGACGAAGCACAAGTATCTGTTTACCTCCGAGAGCGTTACGGAAGGACACCCCGACAAGGTGTGCGACCAGGTCTCGGACGGCGTTCTTGACGAGGTGCTGAGACAGGATCCCGCGGGCCGGGTGGCGTGCGAGACATACGTTACGATGGGGCTCATAATTATCGGCGGGGAGATCACGACCACCGCGTATGTCGATATGCATAAGCTATGCCGCGGCCTATTGAAGAATATCGGCTATATACATCCGAAGTACGGGTTCGATTACCATACCTGCGCGATATTGAACGCGATACACACGCAGTCGCCCGACATAGCGATGGGCGTCGACAAGGGCGGCGCCGGCGACCAGGGCATGATGATAGGATATGCCTGCAGAGAGACGCCGGAACTGATGCCGCTTCCGATAATGCTTGCGCACAAGCTTTGCAGGAAACTCGCCGAGGTCAGAAAGAAGAACATTCTGAAATACCTGGGCCCGGACGGCAAATCACAGGTGACGGTAGAATATCATGACGGAAAACCAGCCAGAGTTACGTCTGTGGTCCTGGCGAGCCAGCATACGGAAGAAGTAATCGACAAAAAGACCGGCCTTTTTTCCGACGAAGCGCGCAAAGAAATTATCGAGAAGGTCGCAAAGCCTGTCCTAAAAGATTATCTCGATCGTGAAACCAAGTTCTACGTTAACCAGACAGGCCTATTTTTGATAGGCGGACCGCAATCGGATACGGGTATGACGGGCCGCAAGATCATCGTCGATACCTACGGCGGGACGGTGCCGCACGGCGGCGGCGCCTTCTCAGGGAAGGACCCCACAAAGGTGGACCGCTCGGCGGCATACATGGGAAGATACATCGCAAAGAACCTTGTCGCCGCAGGCATCGCGGACAAACTCGCGATCCAGCTTGCCTATGTAATCGGCCGCGCCGATCCGGTCTCTATGATGATAAATACGTACGGCACAAGCAAGCTCAGCGATGATAAGATAATCAAGATCATACACGAACATTTCGAGCTGACCCCGCACGGCATTATCGCGGAATTGAAATTACGCGAATCGGACGGGATGAGATTCAGAAAGACGGCCGCGTACGGCCATTTCGGCCGCGATGAGGAAGGCTTCACGTGGGAGAAGACGGACCAGGCGAAGGAGCTTAGGAAATACGTAAAATAGGAGAAGGTGATGCGATACGATGTCAAAGATCTAGAATTAGCGAAGAAAGGCAGGCTCAGGATCGAGTGGGCCAACGAGTACATGAAGGTCCTGACTCTTGTCCGAAAACATTTCAAGAAAGAGAAGCCGCTCGAAGGCCTTACGGTATCCTGCTGCCTTCACGTTACGACAGAGACGGCGAACCTTGCATGGACATTGAAAGAAGGCGGGGCGGATGTCCTGGTATGCGCGTCAAATCCCCTGAGCACGCAGGATGATGTCGCGGCGTCGATGATAAAAGATATGCGGATCCCGACATTCGCGATCAAGGGCGAGGACAATAAGACATATTACGCTCATATAAACAGCGTGCTGGATGCCGGGCCCAATATCACGATGGACGACGGGGCGGATCTCGTTTCAACAATCCACAAGACAAAAAAACAATTGGCCGGGCGGATATTGGGCGGGACGGAGGAGACGACGACGGGCGTTATCCGCTTGAGGAGCATGGAGCGGAACGGCGTATTATTATATCCGATCATAGCCGTGAACGACGCGAACACAAAGCACCTCTTTGATAACAGGTACGGCACGGGCCAATCGACAGTCGACGGGATAGTCCGCGCGACGAACGCCCTTCTGTCAGGCGCCAATTTCGCGGTATGCGGTTACGGCTGGTGCGGCCGCGGCGTCGCCATGCGGGCGCGCGGCATGGGCTCGAATGTGATCATAGTGGAGACCGATCCCCTGAAGGCCCTGGAGGCGGTCATGGACGGTTACAATGTCATGCGGCTTAAAGAGGCATGCAAAAAGGCCGATATATTAGTTACCCTCACCGGCGACACATCCGTGATAAGGAAAGAGCATTTCCTCGCCATGAAGGACGGCGCGATAATCGCGAACTCCGGCCATTTCAACGTCGAGATAGACATTCCCGCCCTGGAAGCGCTGTCGAAGAAGAAGAGAAGGGTGAGAGAATTTGTCGATGAGTATACGCTGAAAGACGGGCGGCGCGTAAATCTCCTGGGCGAGGGCAGGCTGATAAATCTCGCCGCGGCCGAAGGCCATCCCGCAAGCGTCATGGATATGAGTTTCGCGAACCAGGCCCTCGCCTGCGAGTATATCGCGAAGAACTATAAGTCGCTTGAGCGTAAAGTATACAAGGTGCCTGAGTTCATAGACAAGGATATAGCCAAGCTTAAACTCGAATCTCTCGGCATCAGGATAGAC
>JAPLMI010000201.1 GCA_026387115.1 Candidatus Omnitrophota bacterium
CAAGCTCCACGAGGTCTTCCCCTTCTTTGACAGTATCGCCGACGCTGTGATGCCAATACGACACACTTGCCTTTTCCACGCCCTCAGCTATAGGCGGCAGTTTCACTTCTGTCATCGGACCCCCTCATAATTGCGTTGTAAGCATCTCTTGCCCTATACGAGCTTCTGACAAACGGGCCTGAAGCCGCGTATTTGAAACCCAGGTCAATCGCAAATTTTCTATACCGCTCGAATTCTTCCGGAAGGACATAACGCCTGACGGGTAAATTCGCCTCGCCCGGCCTCAGGTACTGGCCTATCGTCAGAATGTCGCATCCGGCCTTGCTTACATCCGTGATAGCCTCGAGGACTTCTTTCTCATTTTCCCCGAGGCCGACCATAATCCCGCTTTTCGTAATCTGATTTTTTGATGTTGATTTTGCTTTTCGTAATATGTCAAGAGACCTTCCGTAGTCCGCCGTTTGCCTGAGGGAAGGATACAAGGATCTTATAGTCTCTACGTTATGGGAAAAGATATCCGCACTTGCCGATAAGACCTTATCGACTGAATCCATATTGCCCTGAAAATCCGGAACAAGCACCTCTATCGTAATAGTTGCGCGAAGTTCGCGGACGGCGTCAATAACTTTAACAAATTGCCCCGCGCCGCCGTCATCCAGGTCGTCCCTCGTCACGGAAGTTATGACGACATGGTCCAAATTTAAACGGCTTGCGGCATCCCTTATGCGGTAGGGCTCCGATTCGTCGAGGGCTTGCGGTAAACCCTTCTCGACCGAGCAAAAACGGCAGCTTCTTGTGCATGAACGCCCCAGGATCAGGAATGTCACATGAGTATTCGAAAAGCATTCATTGAGATTGGGGCATGCGCTCGTCTCGCACACTGTGTTGAGGCCGAGCGATGACAGGATCTCGCCTGTTTTCACCGATTGCGGCCCGGTTACGAGCCTTTTTTTAAGCCATGGCGGATTCGTATTTAACGCCGGCATTAGTCCCCTCTCCAAAATCGATAATATTATTTAATATCACTGAAAAGGCGCGCTTTGCGTCCTCGATCGAAATCTTCCGCCCTATGACGCGATCAAGCGATGTGGCCATGACATCCTTCATGCCGCACGGGTAAATCATGGAAAAATATTCCAGATCGACATTTAAATTGACGCTCATGCCGTGATAAGTAACCCAACCCGACGCGGCTATCCCTATCGAGGCGATCTTTTTCCCGTCCACCCAGACGCCCGTCCTCTTCTCGATCTTTTTCGCCTCAACAGAATACTGACGCAAAAATGTTATGGCGGCCGACTCAAGCAGTCTCATATATTTATGAAGGTCCAGGGCATTATCCTTTAAATTTACTATAGGGTATAAGACCAACTGCCCGGGGCCGTGAAACGTTATATCCCCGCCCCTGTCGACTCGCAATACCGTTACGCCGTTATTCTTAATCAGGTTCTCAATAGAGCCTAGCCTGCCTATCGTGAATATCGGCGGATGTTCGGCCAGGATCAGGCTATCGCCTATTTCCCGGCGCCTTCTCTTGTTTACAAGCTCTTTCTGTATTCCGTATGCCTCGGTGTAGCCTATCAATCCTAAGTCGATGATCATATTAGATGCTGTGTATCGGCGTCCCCGAGAATATATGGGCCGCTTCCTGCAGGATCTCGGATAATGTCGGATGGCCGTGAACGACCCCTGCCCAGTCGCCTATCTTAATGCCCATGGTTTTTGCCAGCACCGCTTCCCCTATCAGGTCACACGCCTCGTCGCCGAATATCTCCACACCTATTATACAGCCCTTTGAATCGCCCATGATCTTCGCGTAGCCTTCCACGGCGCCTTTTATAAATGCCTTTCCGGATGCGAGATATGGAAACCGCGCAACTTTTAAATCAGGATATTTGGCTTTGGCCTCTTCCTCGGTAAGGCCGACGCTGGCGATCTCGGGATTCGTCCAGATGCAGTTCGGAACATTTGAATAATCGACCTTTCTCATCTTTTGGCAAATATTGTCTACCGCGAGCATCGCGTCATATGAAGCCTTGTGGGCGAGAAGAGGGCCGGCGACGCAATCGCCTATCGCGAATATATTTTTGACCTTCGTCCTCAGGTATTCATCTACAACGATCCTCCCACCTCTGGTGGTTATGCCTAGCTTATCAAGTCCGATCCCCTCGGTGTTCGAGACCCGGCCGACGCAGACGAGCGTCTTCTCGGCAGCCCTGGATACTCCTTCTATTTTTGTGGAAGTCATGACTTCTACACCGCGTTTTTTTAATATGGCCTCCAGCTTTTTAGAGGCCTCCCTGGAGATGCTGGGAATGAGCCTCTCCTCAAGCTCGACTATCGTCACCTTTACGCCCAACGAATTGAATAACGTCGCGAATTCGCAGCCGATAACGCCGCCGCCCACAATGAGGATGCTTTTCGGAAGCTCCTTAAGCGTTAGCGCGCCGTCGCTCGAAAGTATATTAGATTCGTCAATCGTTAAATTGGGAAGCCCAGAAACTTTTGAGCCTGCCGCGATTATTATATTTTTAGCGGATATCGTCTCCTGCCCGGCCGTTATCGTATTGTGATCGGCCAGCGATGCGGCGCCCCTTACGAGATCGATCGAATTTGCGCGAAGGAGAGTCTCTATACCTGCCCTCAGTCGGTCGACTACTTCATCCTTGCGCATCATCACCCTCTCAAAATTTACACGATATCCGTCTATTTCGATGCCGCAGGCAGGCGCCTCTTTCAGCATATTTACTAATGAGGCCGAGTGGAGAAGCGATTTGGTGGGAATACAGCCTCGGTTCAGGCATGTTCCGCCGACAAGGTCTTTTTCTATGACGCAGGTTTTCAGGTTATGGCGGGCGGCATACAGGCCGGCTACGTAACCTCCGGGGCCCGAACCTATTATGGCAAGGTCGTAAGATCTCATATTTAGAGGGATTTTACAGAATCTTTTATCGCCTGCGCTGACTTTTTGAATGCCGACTTTTCGTCCGGCGCAAGGTCAAGCTCTATTATCTTTTCGATGCCCGCCTTTCCGATTTTGCACGGAACGCCTATGGAAATATCTTCCAGCCCGTATTCGCCTTCGAGGTTTGCCGACACGACGAGCACATCACCCGAATCTTTCAAAATAGCGCCTATCATTTTAAAGACGGCGGCGCTCGGTGAGTAATAAGCGCTTCCCGAGCCTAACAGGCTCACAATTTCGGCGCCGCGGTCGCGCGTCCTCTTAACGATAAGGTCGAGCTTATCCTTGGGCAATACCTTCGTGATATCTTTTCCTCCTACGCGAGTCTTGGATATCACCGGAACCATTGTATCGCCATGGCTTCCGAGTATGCAAGTCTCGATGGAAGACCTCGGAACTTTCAGCTCATGCGCTATGAGATTGACGAATCTGGACGCGTCCAATAGGCCCGCCATGCCAAAAACCCGTCTTCTCTCAAACCCTGTTACCTTATATGCCAGATACGTCAGCGCGTCGAGAGGATTTGTAACCATAATGACTATGGCTTGCGGCGCATAGGACTTTATTTTAACACAGGCGCCTTTGACTATACGTGCGTTGATTGAAACCAGCTCTTCGCGTGTCATGCCGGGTTTTCTGGGAACCCCGGCAGTAACGACTACGATATCGGATTCTTTAATATCCTTATAATCATCGGTGGATTTAATGTATCGCTCGTGTCCGATGATAGATGCGGCATCGAGAAGATCGAAAGATTTGCCGATAGCCATATTCTTCGCGATGTCCAATAGGACGACATCGGCCGTGTCGTTTTCGATTATCCTCATGCCCAGCGTCGCGCCTACGTTGCCTGCGCCTATTATGGAGACTTTCATATTAAGATTTGATCTTCCTGATGACAGCATCCGCCATCTCAGCCGTGCCGACAGCGGTCGGGTCGTTTCT
>JAPLMI010000114.1 GCA_026387115.1 Candidatus Omnitrophota bacterium
TGGGCGGTCTTATACAGACCATGCCTTTAACCGCGCTTGCATTTTTATTTTGCGCATTTTCAGTGATGGGCATCCCGCCCTTTGGCGGATTCTTCAGCAAGTATCTGGTATTCTCGGGCGCGGTCTCGTCCGGCCATATCCTGATAGCGCTTACGTTCCTGTTCGGTTCTCTTCTTACGATAGTCTACCTCTTCAGAATATTTAACATGATATTTTTAGGGGAAGGCTCCATCAGGGCAAGGGAGGGTTCGGCCACGATGGTATTTTCGGTGGCAGCCCTTGCCGTGCTTTCTATCCTCGGCGGCATTTGCATAAGCTATCCTTCCGGATTTGTGGGGGCTTGCGTAAAACAGATGCTGGGTTTATAGATGAATATGTTACTCTTACCTATATTGATACCTATCGCCTCGGCAATAATAGTTCTATTACTGCCGAAAAGCGCGAAACTTTTACGGGATACGGTGACACTTCTGTCCACATTCGCCAACGCGCTCCTAGCGATAATGCTGTTTAACAAAGAGATCCTCGTTTCATATCCGTGGGTCGGTTTCGGCTTTGAATTTTCCCTCAGGCTTTATAACTTCAGCTCCTTCATTATGGCAGCCGCGGCGTCTTTCGGATTTCTGATCGCCTTATATTCGAGCGCATTCACTGCTGCCAAAAATTATTCTAAATCATTCTTCGTATACCTTTTGATATCGCTCGCACTTTTGAATGGGGCGGTTCTCTCGAACAACCTGCTTCTGATGCTCTTCTTTTGGGAGGCGCTCCTGATAACGCAATTCGGGATGATCATGCTGGGGGGCAGACTCGCCTTCCGGACCGCGACAAAGGCGTTCGTGATCATAGGGGCAAGCGATCTATGTATGATGGTGGGCATAGCTATCTACGGCTTCTCATCGGGCTCATTCGCGTTCTCAAATAATATGCCGCTGGCCGGCCTTGGGGGGCTTGCGTTCGTATTATTGATGATAGGCGCGATCGCGAAAGCGGGGTCGATGCCTTTTCACAGCTGGATCCCCGACGCGGCGATCGACGCGCCGCTTCCGGTAGTCGCGATGCTGCCGGGCGCGCTTGAAAAACTCCTGGGGATATATTTTCTTACGAGGATTTCCCTCGACATGTTCCGCGCCGAGACCGGATCGTGGGTAAGCTATCTTCTTATGATCGTCGGCTCGATAACGATACTGTTCGCCGTAATGATGGCACTCGTCCAGAAAGATTACAAAAGATTGCTGTCGTATCACGCGATAAGCCAGATAGGGTACATGGTCCTCGGTATCGGGACGTTCGTCCCGGTCGGAATCGTAGGCGGACTGTTTCACATGATAAATAATTCGATGTATAAATGCTGCCTCTTTCTCACCGGCGGAGCGGTAGAAAAACAGGCCGGCACGACAAACCTGGAAAAGCTCGGCGGCATAGGCTCTAAGATGCCGGTGACGTTCGCCTGTTTCCTCGTCACGGCGCTCGCCATATCGGGCGTTCCGCCGTTCAACGGGTTCTTCTCGAAAGAGCTAGTCTATGACGGCGCGCTCGAGAGGGGATGGATATTTTATCTCGCGGCTCTCGTCGGGTCGTTCTTTACCGCCGCGTCATTCTTAAAATTGGGCCACGCAGCCTATCTCGGAAAGGCCGACAAGGATAGGAAGGACGTTAAGGAAGCGCCTTATCAGATGCTCATCCCTATGGTATTGATAGCGCTGGCGTGCATCCTGTTCGGTGTATACAACAAGCTTCCGATAAAATTTCTCATACAGCCCGTTCTGGGTGTAGATCGGCTCCGGGGGCATAATTATTGGGGCTTCCCGCCGAATTTTATATTAGCGATAATAAGCGTCGTGGTTCTTGCGGGCGCTTTTTTGAACCATATTTACGGCGTAAAGAAGACCGGCTCGGGCCTTAAGGCCGTCGACCATATATACCACGCGCCGGTATTGTCCGAGATATACGACGCGCAGGCAAAAGGATACCTCGATCCGTATAATATAGGATTGGGGTTCTTAAATATATTTTCTATTGCCGCATCATGGTTCGATAAGGCGGTCGATTGGTTCTACAACGTCTTCTCGGTAAAAACAGCGGCTCTTCTTACAAACGCTTCGAGGAGACTGCAGAACGGCAATTACAAGACTTATATAATTCTTTCGATGGCGACAACGGTTTTGATCGTCCTGTTTTTATTAAGGTCGGTTTAGATAAAGGGGTGAAACGGTGTCATCGGTTCTCATTCTGGTCCCGCTTTTCGGAATAATCGGACTGAACATGCTTCCCAGGAATGTCGCGAGGCGCGCGGCGTTCTGGTTCGCGGCCGCGGTATTCACGGCCGAGATATTGCTTGCCATCGTCCACCAGCCTGCTTTCTGGACAGAGGCACTCGTCCGTTTCGACTCATTCTTCAGGTTGAAATTTTCCGTGGATAGCTTAAGCCGCATAATGCTCATATGTATCGGCGTCGTTTCGCTCTCAAGCCTCGTCGTCGCGAAAAGCACGGTCTCCGACGAAAAAGAGGCCTTCAAATTCATCAATATCCTGATAACGGCGTCGATCGGCATGAGCGGCATAGTCATGGTGAAAGACATATTCTCATTATACGTCTTCCTCGAGATCGCCGCGCTCTCTTCGTTCATACTGATCGCGTTCAATAAGGATATAAACGGTCTGGAAGGCGCGTTCAAATACCTGATCCTGTCGGCCGTCGCGACGGTGCTGATGCTCACCTCAATAGCGATATTGCTTCTCGATTCGCCCGACACGGCGTTTTCGACCCTGCATAACGAGATAGCTCATTCCCGAGGAAACTTCATAGTAACATTCGCGATAGGGCTATTCATATGCGGCCTTTTCATAAAAGGTGGGCTCGTTCCTTTTCACGGATGGCTGCCGGACGCGTACATGGCGGCGCCCGCGCCGGTCTCGATCCTCCTTGCCGGTGTGATGACGAAGGCGTGCGGCATATACACACTTATGCGTATCGTCGCCTCCGTCTTTGGCTTTACGGACCCTATCAAGAACACGATGATGCTCATAGGGATGATATCGATCTTAGTCGGCGCGTTCGCCGCGCTTGGACAGACCAATTTCAAAAGAATGCTCGCTTATTCAAGCATAAGCCAGGTCGGATATATAATACTGGGCGCCGGCACAGGAACCTTTCTTGGGTTAGCGGGGGCGGCATTTCACCTCTTTAACCACGCCATATTCAAAGGGCTTCTCTTCGTAAACTCGGCGGCGCTGGAAGAGAAGGTCGGCACCAGTGACATGAGCCGCATGGGCGGATTGTCCGAGCGGATGCCGGTGACGGGCGCTACATCCGTCATCGCCATGCTCTCCGCAAGCGGTGTGCCGCCGCTGGCCGGATTCTGGAGCAAGCTCCTCATCGTGATCGCGTTGTGGCAGATCGGCCATTACGCATATGCGGCTATCGCGATCCTCGCCAGCGTCCTGACGCTGGCGTACTTTCTTTATATGCAGCGGCAGGTATTCTTCGGAAAGTTGCCTCCGGGACTTGAAGGCTTGAGGGAGGCCGGTAACGGCCTGACGCTTACGGCTTCAGCGCTGGCTGTCATAACGGTCGGCGCGGGGCTCGCCTTTCCTTATATATATAATCATTTTCTTCTTCCGCTGAAAGAGATATTTTTTTAAGAGGGCTGAATGAACGTAACCAACACGGATATGCTGCTTCTGGTTTTGATGACGATAGCCGCGCTATGGACCGTGATGGCCAGGAGCCTGTTGAAAGCGACCATAGGCCTGGCGATCACAAGCGCGGTCATAACTATACTCATCTTCAGGCTCAACTCGCCGCTTGCCGCCGTTTTTGAGTTATCCGTATGCACGGGCCTTATAACGGTGATATTTGTGAGCACCATAAGCCTCACCAAGCCGCTGACCCACAAAGAGATTTTGGAAATGTCAAAGGCGCGGCATAAAAGATACATCTATCTGCCTATAATACTGGTCGCAACCGGCATCGCGCTTTTATTCCTAAAAATACCGAACGATTTTACGCTCCCCAGACTTGCGACGCCGGCGACAAACGTGCGCAATGTAATGTGGAATATAAGGCATCTTGACCTCTTCGGCCAGATCATCATAATGATGATAGGCGCGTTCGGCGTCGTAACGCTCTTCATAACAAAGGACGATAAAGATGGAAGCTAGCTCCTGGGGCCTATTTTCAGCCTTCGGATTCTTCATAACGCTCATATTCGTATGCGGCCTGTACTGCATACTTGCGACCAGAAGCCTGATACGGGCTATCATAGGCCTGGAGCTTCTTATAAAAGCGGTTACCCTTCTTGTGATCGTCACGGGATATTTAAATAATAATACGGCGCTGGCGCAAAGTTTCGTAATAACAATTATAGTGATCGAAGTGGTCCTTGTAGTCATAGCGGGCGGGGTCGCCCTGCAGATATTCAGGCATAACGACGACCTCGACACCAGGCGCCTGACCAATCTAAGGGGTTAAAAATTTATGAACAATATATTTCTTTCGCCTCCTGTCGCTTTCACGCTCATGCTGATTTCGGCGATACTGCTTTCAGCCTTATTTTCCCGGATAGGCTACGCGCGGAAGGGGAGGGATATAGGCGGGATGGAGAAGTCATACGCGTGCGGAGAGGACATCCCGACGCATCTGATGCAGCCCGACTATTCGCAGTTCTTTCCGTTCGCATTCTTCTTCACGATCCTGCACGTCGTGACCCTGATGGTCGCGACCGTGCCTGTGGAGACTGCTGAATCTTTTTCCATAGCGGCCATTTATATCATGGGCGCCGCTACGGCGTTACTCATACTTTTCAGGAGATAGCCGATGTTCGCGGTCAAAAAAATAGTGACCTGGGCGCGGATAAAATCGCCGTGGATACTCCATTTTAATACGGGAGCGTGCAACGCCTGCGATATCGAGATAATCGCGGCGCTGACACCACGTTACGACCTGGAGCGCTTCGGCGTTGTGTTAAAAGGAACGCCGCGGCACGCGGATATACTTGTCTGCTCAGGCCCAGTAACCAAACAAATAAAGGATAGATTGAGGCGCATCTACGACCAGATGCCCGAGCCGAAATTCGTAGTCGCCGCAGGGACGTGCGCGTGCTCCGGAGGCGTCTTCGACGGCTGTTATAACGTGGAGTCCGGGATTGATAAGGTCCTGCCTGTGGCGGCCTATATCCCGGGATGCCCGGCAAGCCCGAAGGCGATAATCGACGGCGTCGTCAAACTGCTCGCAAGCCTTAAGGAAAAGGAATGAGATGAACGGGGAAGAGAAGGTTCAAAAAGAATTGATTGAAAAATTCGGCTTCCTGCAGGACAGGGTCAGGATAACGCGGCCGAGGCGGATACTGGCCGATGTCGAAGCGCAAAATTTCAGGCCTGTATTCGACTATGCGATAGACAAGCTGGGATTTTCGATACTATGCGCGATAACCGGCCTGGACGAAACCGAGATGTTCGGATTGATATACCACATCGCGAAAGTGGACGGAACGATATTGAGCCTGAAGACGTGCGCGCCGAAAACGGACCCAGCCATAAAAACGGTCACGGACCGTTTCCCGGCGGCTGATATATATGAGAGGGAGATAATGGACCTTTTGGGAATAAAGGTCGAAGGCCTGGCCGCCGGTAATAGGTACCCGCTGGCCGACGACTGGCCGAAGGATGAGTTCCCGCTGCGGAAAGATTGGAAGTCCAAG
>JAPLMI010000019.1 GCA_026387115.1 Candidatus Omnitrophota bacterium
ACGAGAATTCCTGCGCGGTCTATTATGAGTAAAATGATGAAAAAAGCGGTTGTGCTACTATCGGGCGGGCTTGACTCGGCCGTGACATTGTATTTGGCGAAGAATGCAGGATACGAATGTCATTGCCTCACCTTCGATTACGGCCAGAGGCACCGGGCTCCCGAAATCGCGCGCGCGAAAATCATAGCCGCGGCCGCGGGGGCAAAGGTGACGGTGTTAAAAATTGACATGCCGTGGAAAGGCTCGAGCCTTACGGATGAAAACGCGGCGCTGCCTTCAGGGAGGAGCCCGGCGGAAATTAAGAGAAAAGGCGTGCCGTCAACATATGTGCCCGCGAGAAATACGGTTTTTTTGAGCCTTGCGGCGTCTTATGCGGAGACGATAGACGCAAACCGCATATTTATCGGCGCGCACTATGACGATTCAAGCGGCTATCCCGATTGCAGAAAGGATTATTTGGAGGCTATTGATAAGGCCATTAAACTTGGCACGAAGAGCGGAATAGGCAACAGGCTCAAGGTCGAATTTCCGCTCATCAGTAAAGGCAAAAAAGATATCGTTAAGCTCGGCGCGTCCTTGGGAGTGCCGCTTAAAGATACGTGGTCCTGTTACAAGGGCGGGGATCGCCCGTGCGGCGAGTGCGATTCGTGCGTTTTAAGGGCCAAGGGCTTTAAGGAAGCGGGGATAAAAGATGACAGCGGATATAATTGAGATATTCTCATCCATCCAGGGCGAAGGCATATTTCTGGGCGCGAAACAGATCTTCGTCAGGTTCAAGAGGTGTAATCTGACTTGCGCATACTGCGACGAGGACCTGGACAGGAAGGCGAGGAGATATTCACCGCTCGAATTGATGAAAGAGGTCAAGGCGCTGGAAGGCGCTAAAGGCCCGCATCATTCCATATCGCTGACCGGCGGCGAACCCCTCTTGTATGCGGAATTCCTGAGATCGTTTCTGAAAATACTAAGAAAAAACAGGAATTTCAGGTCATATCTTGAGACGAACGGAACCCTGCCGTATGAACTCGCGAAGGTCATAGATTTAGTGGATATAGTGGCGATGGATTTCAAGCTTCCTTCCTCTACGGGAGAGCGCCCCTTCTGGACGGAGCACCTGGAGTTTCTCAAAATAGCGTCCAAGAAGAAGGTTTTTGTCAAGGCGATAGTTACGCCCAATACCGTAAAGAACGACGTGGAAAAAGCCATAGACCTGATAAAAAGAATGAAGAAAAATATCCCGTTCGTCCTGCAGCCGGCAACGCCTGTCGGGCCGCACGATAAGGATGTGCCTAAAGACGCGTTGGTGGGATTTCTCGAGATCGGCTTAAAACACGAGCTTGCCAATATCAGAGTTATCCCGCAGATCCACAAAATATTGAACATGAAGTGAGGGCGCGAATGAAGAAGTCTCCGTATGAAGGCTTGCAGGATAAAGTTAGAAAGCTTAAATTGCCCAAGATAGATGTCTGGAAGAATCTGTATCCGAACAAAGATTATGTCGTGAAGATAGAGATACCGGAGTTCACATCGATATGCCCGCATACGGGGCTGCCGGATTTCGCGCAAATATTGATAAGGTATATTCCGGATAAGTCTTGCGTGGAATTAAAATCCCTTAAATATTACACGATAGCCTACCGCGACATCGGCATATTCAACGAGAACGTGGTCAATAGGATGCTCGACGACCTTGCGGCATGCTGTAAGCCCCGATGGATGGAGGTAGTGGGCGAATTCAACGCGCGCGGCGGGATAAAGACGACGGTGACCGCTGAGTACGGAAAGAGGCCATGCGAGAGATAAGCGTTTCGAAAATAAAAGAAGCCGTAAGCGAGCTTTGCCTTTCGGCGAATTTCGAGCTGAGGAAAGACATACTCAAAGCCCTTAAGGCGGGGCTTAAAAAAGAGACGAACAGCCGCGCGAAGAAAATTCTGCAGTCGATCGTCGAAAACGCGAAGATCGCCCGTGCGAAAAGAATCGCCATATGCCAGGACACGGGTGTGGCTTTTGTGCATCTCGATATCGGGCAGGAGGTCTTGCTCGTGGGCGGGGACCTGAGGAAAGCCGTTGACGACGGGGTCGAAGAGGCATACCGGAAAGGATGTTTGCGAAAGTCTGTTGTCGACGATCCGGTCATACGGAATAATACAAAGACCAACACGCCGTCTTTTTTAGTTACCGA
>JAPLMI010000012.1 GCA_026387115.1 Candidatus Omnitrophota bacterium
ATCGTCGAGTTCCGTTAGCAGTACCAGTACAGGAATAAGCTCCAGTACTACTAATGCGAGCTTTCCCGCCGATGAGCACGGAATTCAGGCTTTTCCGTTTGCCAATACAGACCAATTCGCCTTCGGCACTCTTGATTTTACGGAGTTTAAGGCCGTCCTTGAGTTTATAAAAAAGAGGTCGAATACGGATATCATATCGAACCCGCGGATCGCCACGCTCAATAATACCGAGGCCCTCATAAATGTCGGCGAGACGCTCAACCTGCCTAAATACGAAAGAAATTCCTCAACGGGAAAGATGGAGATCACCGGTTATGAGGCAAAGGAGCTCGGCATCATGTTGAAGGTGACGCCCCACATAAATGATAAAGGCGAGATAGTGGTCGATCTTTACCCGCAGATAAGCGACCTTTTGAGATACGACACGCTGGACAAGGCGAGCGGTATTGTGGCCCCGGTCTGGTCCTCGAGGCAGGCCAAGACCCAGATAATGATAAAAGACGGCGACACCATATTTATAGGCGGCCTCATCAAGGAGAACGACATCGACGTAAAGAACAAACTTCCTTTTCTGGGTGATATGTTCGGGGACATACCTTATGTCGGCCTGTTGTTTACCAAAAAAGAGAAGGTGAAGAAGAAGACAGAGCTTATATTCTTCATAACGGTCAATCTGATGACCATCGGAAAAGAGATAAAAGATATGCCGACATCGAACAAGGCCTATGTCCCGATGTTCTCTCTGACCCAGACGCCTGATCCGGGAATAAAGAAAAGAATCAAGAAGAGAAATTGAAGATCAAGGCGGTATTTGAAAAAAAACGCGATATGCGTTTCATCTCGCATCTCGATCTCATCCGGTTGTTCCAGAGAGCTTCCCGCAGGGGCAGGCTACCTGTAAGCATGACCAAAGGATTCAGCCCGCGCCTGAAGATAAATATAACAAGGGCGCTGAAGCTGGGCATCGAGAGCGACGGCGAGGAGGCCGTGTTTTTTCTGGATAAAACGGTAAGGCCCGCGGATTTTATCGATCGCATCAATGAAAAATTGCCCGAAGGCGTAAAGGTTAAAACGGCAGAGGAGATAGCCTGATTATGCAGAGAGAGATATTCATAAATGTCACGCCGCATGAAAAACGTGTCGCGATACTGGAGAACAAACGCATCGAAGAGTTTTATATCGAGCGCCCAGACAGCGCGAAGAGCCTCGTCGGCAACATTTACAAGGGGAGGGTCGATTCCGTCCTGCCGGGCATAGGCGCCGCGTTCGTAAATATCGGGCTTGAGAAGAACGGCTTCCTGTATGTGACAGACGTGGTGGCCGGCGTTGCGGGATACGACAAACTGTTCGAGGAAGGAGTCGCGGAGGAAGATGCCGCCCCCGCGGAAAAAGGAAAACAGTTTCCCCCGATAAACGAATTATTGAAAAAAGGCGATGAGGTATTGGTGCAGGTCGTGAAGGAGCCGATCGGGACGAAAGGCCCGCGGCTTACAACGCATGTCAGCATTCCGGGAAGATTTTTAGTGATGATGCCGTTCGATAACCACATAGGCCTTTC
>JAPLMI010000044.1 GCA_026387115.1 Candidatus Omnitrophota bacterium
ACATTTCTCAAAGCGCGATCGTTTACATCTACGACGCGTCTCCAATAAATCCTTTTCGGATCGATATTAAGCCTGTTATTCCTGTAAATGCTGTTATCGAGAAATGACGCGCAAAGATTGTGCGCCTGACTTACGGCATGAATATCGCCGGTGAGATGCAGGTTGATATCCTCCATCGGCAGGACCTGGGAATATCCGCCGCCGAGGCCTCCGCCTTTTATTCCGAAGAATGGGCCTATGGACGGCTGCCTTATGGTAGCTAGCGACTTCTTCCCGAGCCTGTTTAACGCCATGGAAAGGCCGATAGTGGTAACGGTCTTCCCTTCGCCCAGATGCGTCGGGGTGATGCCGGTCACGACTATGTAATTAGCTTTAGATCTTGCGCGCTCCCCCTTGACCAGGTCGAGAGATAATTTGGCCTTGTAATCTCCGTACAATTCTAGGTATTTCCTGGGTATCCCCAGCCTCGCGGCTATCTGGATAATAGGCTTCAACTTTGCGTCCTGGGCGATTTCGATGTCCGGTTTCATAAGTATAATTACCTTAAGATATTAGTATTGAAGGAAGGTATATTTTAGTATAAAGATGCCGGTGGGTCAATAAAATTTATCTCGCTAACCCCTTAACCGGATGGAAGCTGAAGCGGTGGATGGGTGACGGGCCGTGCTCTTCAAGAGCGGCCATGTGGAATTTGGTGCCGTAGCCCTTGTGCCTTGCGAAACCGTATTGCGGATAGATGCTGTCATATTTCACCATGATGCGGTCGCGGGTGACCTTTGCCACGATCGACGCGGCCGCTATCGAAAGGCTCTTCGAGTCGCCGCCCACGATGCATTTGATCGGACACTTCGTCGGGAGCTTCATGCGTCCGTCAACAAGCACGTATTCGGGTTTGGTCATGAGATTATCGACGGCTTCCTGCATGGCCCTGATGGTGGCCCGGTAGATATTGATCCGGTCTATCGTCTTCTCGTCGATGATGCCGACGCCGACGATGGCATGATCGAGGATCTCGCGGTAGGCCCGCTCTCTTTTTTTGGGGGATAATTTTTTGGAATCGTCTATATCTTCTTTAAAATCGAAATTTTTGAGGATGACGGCGCCCGCGACTACAGGGCCCGCCAGCGGCCCGCGGCCCGCCTCATCGATTCCGGCGATCAGCCTGAGGCCCTGGCTATTTAGCCTCTTCTCGTGCTGAAGGAGGATTCTTCGTCTCAGAGTGCGTGATCTTCTCTTCAACCTTCGTCTCTTTTCCTATCTTCTTCTTCAGATAATAGAGTTTCGCTCTTTTGACATCGCCCTTCTTGACGACCTCAACCTTGTCGATAGACGGTGAATGCAGCGGAAAGACCATCTCCACGCCTTCGCCGTATGAGACCTTTCGGACGGTGAAGGTCTCGGTGAGGCCGGATCCTGCGCGCGCTATGACGATCCCCTCGAAAGTCTGCAGCCTCGTCTTGCCTTCCTCAACGATCTTCACGGCCACGTCGACGGTATCGCCGATGTTGAATTGCGGCATCTCCTTCTTCAGGAACTTTGATTCGATGAGTTTGATCTTATCCATGATACTCTCCTTGTTTTTACGTTTTTCCGTTTTTTGGTTTTTCCGTTTCTTTTATTTTTAGTAAATCGGGCCTTCTCGCCCTCGTCCTCTTTATCGCTTCCTTTTTCCGCCACTCTTCTATCTTCTTGTGGTTCCCGCTTAACAGCACTCGAGGGACATTCATCCTCTCATACTCCGCAGGACGCGTATATTGCGGATATTCCAGTAAATTCTCTTCAAATGATTCATGCTTTATCGAATCGTCATGCCCGAGGACTCCCGGGATAAGCCTCGCGACAGAATCTATTACAACAAGCGCCGGAATCTCGCCGCACGTCAATATATAATCGCCTATCGATATCTCTTCATCAGCCAGTTCTCTTATACGCTCGTCAACGCCTTCGTAGTGCCCGCAGATCAGGACGAGCCGCTTCTCCTTTGCAAGTCTCTTCGCGATCTTCTGATCGTACTTCTTTCCGTGAGGCGTCAGCAGTATTATTTTAGACCTGTGACCCAGGTCCTCCAGCGCTTTATGCACCGGCTCGACTTTTATCACCATCCCCGCGCCCCCGCCGAACGGCTTGTCATCCGCCGTCTTGTGGTTGTCGGAGGTCCAGTCGCGCAGATTATGGACTTTGATCACCACACGGCCTTTGTCCCGGGCCCTCTTTATCATCGACTCGCCGAGCACGTTGTCGAACATCTTC
>JAPLMI010000164.1 GCA_026387115.1 Candidatus Omnitrophota bacterium
GGGAGAGACGCACATCGTTTTTCCTGTTTCATTGGATACGAAGCTCGTTAGAGATGCCTATGATATCAATTTGTCCGGCTTCGGCACTGGCGATTACGTGACAGTCGAGTACTTACGCTCCGGGTCCAAAAGCCGCGTTCCTTTAAAGGTGACAAAGATTACCCTTGTATACGATGCCAGCGAAAGATGAGAACGATCGCCGTATCTTTGCTTTTATTGTTTTTGTGGTATGTATCTCGCGGTTTTTGCGAAGGCGATGTCGAAAACCTGAAGCAATTTGACTATTGGGAAAACGGCAAACTCAAGCAGTGCACGGTTTATGATGTTGACGGCCGGCTAACATCGAAAGTCTTCTGCAGGAATGACGGCACGATTGAGAAGATGGAGAAGTTCGACGCCTACGGAAACAAGACGGAAGAAGCTCTTTACGATCAAAGTGGAAAGCTTAAAGCCGGTATCGACGGTTGGGCGGCGATGCGCTGGTGGTATGAAGGCTCGCGGCTTATCTCGCAGATTGCCTACGACGGGGACGGCATTCCTATAGAGAGAAAACAGTACAGCGAGTCCGGCAAACTTATGCTCAGGCAGTACAGGGATGAGCTGGATATGAATCCGTATGAAGGGGCGCAGATGCATATGATGCTGGGCGGCCGGAATATTTCGTATGAACTTATCAGGCGTGAAGGGCCTTGAGGGGGAGAGATTGACATGCAGAGGGAAAAGAGAAAGATAGGCGAGATACTTATAAACAGCGGCTTTATCACCAAGGAGATGCTGGCCGAGGCTCTCGAATATCAGAAAAAATGCGGCGGCAACGTGACGCAATATCTCGTATCCTCCGGCTACATAGATGAGATGAACTTGGCCAGATGCATTTCAGACCAGTTCAACTGCCCGTATCTTCCTTTATGGGCATACGACATCCCCGCCGATATAATCGCCCTGGTGCCTTATCAAATAGCTCAAAAATACTGGCTTCTGCCGGTTGACAAGATGGCGAATCTTCTCACCGTAGTAATGGCAGATCCTTTTGATGAGACGGCCATTTCCGAAGTCGAGGGGCTTACCAATTGTAAGGTTCAGCCCTTCGTGGGGTTGTTATCGGATATAATAAAAGCCATAGAGCGGTATTATGATGTGCGCATTCAAAATGCGGAATTAAGAAAAGCAAAGAAATCCGCGCCGCTGTTTGTCTACGGCAAAGAATATGCCGGAATAGAACGCCGCAGGTCCGTAAGGATCAATGCAAATATTGTGGTACATTTTCCGGCGCAGAATGAATACAGAGAGGCGCACACAAAAGATGTCAGCATGCATGGTCTTCTGTTCCAATCCAACAGAGCGCTGCCCATGGGCGCTTTTATCGTTCTCCAGATTGAATTATCAAAGGAGTTAAGTCCTTATCCCATTGCTGCCGTTGCGCAGGTGGTGAGGGTCATGCCCATCGGCGAAAAAAAATTCGATATAGGCGTCAATATAATAAAAATCCCTAAAGACGACCTTGATAGGATTATTAGATATGCCTTATCGGTGCGTTCAGACTAAACATGAAGACCAGCGTAAGCCATAATTTTAAGATGGCCATGGTGCTGTTGCTTTTTGTGCTTACCTCGCTGCGGCTTATTCTCCTATTCTATTTTCCTTTATCAGAGATAATCTCGGATAAGATTCTTCTTGGCGTGATCGTCTTCATCGTGCTGTATCTCTGGATCCAGGAGTCGATGGATTACCACGATCTTTTGAAATTGAACAGGGCCCTGATAGAAAGCCACGAACAGTTGAAGCTGGCCCAGGTCGACACGATCGCCGCGCTGATAAAGACGGTGGAAGCGAAGGACCGGTATACGTCCGGCCACTCGGAGAGGGTGACCGGACTAGCCCTCGCGATAGCTGACGAGATGAGGCTGGACGAAGAGGTCAAGGCCGTTGTCGCGCGCGCCGGGATCCTCCACGATATCGGAAAGATCGGCATAAAGGACGACATCCTTACCAAGATCGATCCATTAACGGAAGAGGACTGGAGCGTCATAAAAAGACATCCGGACGACGGCGTCAAGATCCTGAAACCGCTCGGGTTTTTAGCGAACGTGCGGGAAGTCATCCGGGGGCATCATGAGCGCTATGACGGCAGGGGATATCCCGAGGGGCTTAAGGCGGGTCAGATACGCATCGAGTCGCAGATATTGGCCGTTGCCGATGCGTTTGACGCGATGAATTCGCGGCGCGCATATCGTAAACCGCTTGAGAGAGACCAGATAATCGATGAGTTGAAAAAAAATAGCGGTATGCAGCACTCGCCGGCTGTGGTGGAGGCCTTCTTTGCCGCGTTAGAGAAAAACCCCAAACTTTGGGAAAAATAAGAAAAATAGACTATAATATTGATACATACCCTAAGGAGGTCCGATGCAAAGATCGAGGAAGATACTTGTAGTCGACGACGAAGAGGATTTTCTCTCGCTGATAAAGATAGCGCTGGAGGAGAGGGGCTTCGAGGTGGTCACTTCCACAAACGCGATTGACGCAGGAATCGTAATGTCAAGCACGTTGCCGGCCGTCATTCTTATGGACATAAAGATGCCCGGCATAAACGGTTTTCAGGCCTGCGAGGCGATAAAGAAGAACCCCGTGACGAAGGATCTGCCGATAATCGTCTTGTCGGCTCTTTCCGACGAATCCGATATCAAGAAGGCGCAGCATATCGGCGTGGCGGATTATTTTGTGAAGCCGGTAAATATAGAAAAGCTGATATCGAAGATAAGGGAGCTCGCGTCCTGATCCAGACAAGCCTTTTATGAAGATGAGGATCTTACCGGCGGCGTTTTTGGTTACTCTGGCCGTCGCGGGTTATTCCGCGGTTACGACCGCCTGTTTCAAACAGTTTACCTTTGACGAGCCGAGCCCCCTCGACAGGTGGGATAAGATGATACTGAACGGCCTTGTCGATTATAAGGTTATAAAACAGGGCTCAAACGGTTACGTCGATGCCCTAAGCGAAAAGGCATGTTCCGCGCTGTATTACAAGATAGGGTTTAGGCTGAAAGACTATCCCATGCTTAGCTGGAAGTGGCAGGTGAAGAAATTTCCTGATAAGCGGAAGGCCCTGACGGATAAAGAGAGGAATGATTACGCCGCGAGGGTCTATGTCATATTTCCGTTTTTAAGTTTCTCCTCATCCAAATTCATCGAGTACGTCTGGGACGAAGATCTTCCGGTCGGGACCGAAGTGAAAAGCCCGGACGGTAAGAATATAAAGACGATAGTTACGCGGAGCGGCAAAGGCGTTGAGGGGAAATGGTATGCCGAGACGCGCAATGTATA
>JAPLMI010000011.1 GCA_026387115.1 Candidatus Omnitrophota bacterium
TGGCGTCCGAGCCGTACAGCGCCGATTGCGGCCCCCTGAGCACCTCTATGCTCTCCACATTATCAAGGGTTAGATGCGCCAGGTTATAAGCGCCGTTCGGTGATATGGGATCATACGCCTTGACGCCATCTACATAAATCAGCGTCTTGTTGGAATCCGCCCCGCGGGTAAAGAGAGAAGTCTGCCCCTGAAACGCCCCTCTTTCAACTATATCCAACCCGACCTGATCCCGCATGGCATCTTTTACGGTATCGATCTTCTGAGCTTCGAACTCCCTCTGTCCTATCACCGATATGGAACATGAGCTTGCGCCCAGCTTTTCCTTGAAGCGCGATGGGCTAACGATGATCTTTTCAAGTTCAGTCACCGGCCCGAGAACCGTCTCGATAGGCGAGATCGCGGTTTCCAGTAATTTCTTTATAAAATTATCCTTCTTCTCTTCTGCAAATGCGGTAGTTGAGATAACCAATGCAAATACAACGCAAGTTATTAATATTTTTTTCATTCCAACCTTCTCCTTATTTTAACAACAAAAAACCCCCGGCAAATTAATGCCGAGGGTAAGTTCCCTGTTCTACAAACCCGTATATAGCGGTGTTCTTGCGACACCATTAATATATAGGCAGGTCTTCTGACTAGGGGGTCGTCCTACTCTTCCTGGGCCTTCTCACCCTAACGTTTAGGGTAATGGCTAAATTCAAGAATTTCGTCATCCCATACAGCGGCGGGACCGTTTCCGTTTAATGAGGCCATAGCCTCTCTTCCGGAATTACCTATTAAGCCCTTTCGGGCGCCTATATAACGCGATATGTCAAAGACAAGACAATTATATCTTTTTACAGACCGGTGTCAAGAAAAATTACAAGAACCTTATTTTTTAACCTTCTCATTTAAAATCCGGTTGTATACCGTTTTTAATATTTCATCAAAAGATTTCCTTTTGACAGTTACCTGTTCTTTGCTAATATCAATAGTCTTAAATATAGTTATCAATTTTTCATAAAAACCTTCTCCAAAGAAATAATCCCAAAATTCTTTTCCGACTAGGACGATATCGGCACTGCTGTAGACTTCCTTGCCCCATATTTTAGAAATTTGACTTTTAACCCCATAACAAAATGCTATGGTAGTTACACATGCTGGATTTTTTGTTTTCAATTTATCAAATGCGCTTTTAGTCTTTCTGAGAGCAGGACGCGTAAATCCTTCGGGGCCACTTTTTAGCTGAACGTAATAAATCTTGTTATCTTTTTTTATTACAAGATCTATGTCCTCCATATTTGCCTCGGAATCTAAAACTTTAGCTACCTCTTGCAATAAACTACCGAAGGAGGTTACAATGCCGCGTTGCAATCTTTGAGTAATAAAAAATTTCCAGATTTTTTCTTCGCTATCAAGTTTAAGAGCACCTGCTAAAAATGGATTTATTGCTAAATCATCTCTTTTTAACTTCTCATATTTCTGTGTCATTTCAATAATATATTCTGCTATCTTTTCTCGTATTCGCCGTTCTTTATTTTTATCCATTATACTTTTCTCCATATTAAAATACTTTCATAAAATGCCCCATTTCGTCGGCCAGTTCGACGATTTACATGACGGTCGACCCTGCCAATTGATTTAAAGCCGACTTTTGCGGGATCGTATAAATTATATTTATCATTAATGACAATTATAGCTAACCCATCTTTTGTCATAAATTCCCTAGAATGGAGCAAAACTTCATTTATACCGTTAATATATTTCTTTTTTGCTTCATCGGATTGACCATTTTTAGCTGGGCCGATCTCTTTAGTCTCATTATTTTCAAGACCCAATAGCTCATAGGCATATCTATGTTGATCGTGATAATCAATAAGACCGATATAGGGCGGGGATGTAAAGATCATGTCGATATTTTTCGGCAGATCTACTTTTCTTGAATCATCATGAATCACTTTGACTTCTGCGTCAGTTCTAATATTTGCGAATTCTTTAACACGATTTAACGTATCAATTGTATAGCGTTCTAAAAACCTATATGCTTCTTGGACAGGATGGCAGGTTCTTTTATGTTTATAACAATGGTAGGGCCCGCGCTGAGGTTTTTTTGGAAAATCAAGGTCATAATGAGTTACGAGCCTTGCCGACCTCGCCGATCGAGATAAAATAATTTTAAGTAGCCCACGGCAACGATAATGAGGTATAAAAGATAAATAACAAAGCAATTCCTTTCTGGCCTGGTCGGCGAACCATGTATTAAGATATTCATTGGTCGTTGTAAGCTTTTTGGGTAACTTGGTTTCCTTTGAAAATTCTTTCATATAATTAGACACTTTTTTAAGCATATCGCGAAGGTCTTTTTCTAATATCGTGGGATCATATTTATATGTTTTTACCCTTGAAAGCAAAACATTAAAAGCTGATATGTCCGCTCCTATTGAATCAATGCCAAGGGTATTAGCTTCAACTAATGTTGTTCCTGCACCGCAAAATGGATCATATACCAATTTTGGTTCAAATTTTCTTAGGAAAATTTCTACAAGCTGGGGGATAAACTTCCCCATATATGGATGTAGCCTATGGACATGCTTTGTTCGTAAGCACTCTGGCAGGTCTTTCTCTCGCCAATTCAGATTAAGAGTGCTTAGATCGGTATGCGGATTAACGCTAGAAAAATCTGTTAAAGGAGTTTGCTTATATAGCTTTGCAATTCTGTGGGCTATTGCATCGTCATATACGCTCGGATACGGCTTTCGATAGATCTCTGTTTTTACTTCAACTGGGGTTATAGGCATAAAAAAATAAACCTCCGCTTTTAGGCGAAGGTTTTAATTATATTAACGTGGCAGTTCCCCCTTCGAAACGTACCACCCAAATTCCTGTATTTAAGTATATCATGCTTTCATATTAAGTCAATACCAAAATATTTGCAAGGGTAATGTTTGAAAAATTAAAAACAATTATAAACGATATCCCTTTTTCCGATGACTCCGACGAGCAAGCCATTCTTTGTTATCGGTATCGTGTGAATCTTTTTCGTGAACATCAACCGCATCGCCTCGCCGACATCCTTATTCTCATCGAGCGTATAGACATTCTTGGTCATAATGCTCTTAACCTTTGTGTTGAGGCGCTCCTTGCCCACAAGGTCGCTCAAATTAAGTCCCGTGGCATTCTTCTCAAGGTCCTGCCACTGATATATCTCCTCGAGGATCCTTAAAATATCATTGACCGTGACTATCCCCGCGATCTTTCCGCCTGTCTCGATCACCGGGATGCCGCTGATCCTCTTCTCGCGCAAAATTTTGCCGACATCCTTCAGCATTGAATCCGGCGAGACGGTAATAACGTCCTTCGTCATGATATCCTTGACTAACATATGACACCTCCCTTAATACTCTATGCCCATGCGGGCAGTCATACCTAATTTAAAAGGATGCCTGATCTCTTTCATCTCTGTTATAAGGTCCGCCTTTTTAAGAATGGCAGCCGGTGAGCCTCTACCCGTCAAGACAAGCTCCACTCCTTTTGGCTTGCGGTTTATAAGAGATATCACATCCTTGGTTTTGATAAGCCCGAGCTTTAGCGCGATATTGATTTCGTCGAGGATCACAAGGTCGTATTTTAAGGAATTTATGTCTCTCTCGGCTGCCCTGAAGCCATCCTCGGCGCACTTGATATCTCCATATTCCGGTTTTCCTTTAATGAAAGGCCGCTGTCCGCACTGCCTGACGATGATATTATTTATCTTCTTAAGCGCTTTCAGTTCGCTGTATTGCCCGTTTTTCATAAATTGATGTATCGAGACTTTAAGCCCGGCCCCTGCCGCCCTGACGGCCAGACCTAGGGCGGCGGTCGTCTTTCCTTTACCGCTGCCTGTATAGACGTGAATCAATCCTGTTTTAAATTTCTTCCTCGCCATTTAAACGGCCCACCCGTCTTTTCCTATCAACGGAACGAAGACGCAAGCACATACTTCCGTAGTTTTGAAGGCGCCTTCGGACTTTTCTATCAATGTCAGCGCCTGGCCGAAAGAGCCGCCGACCGGAATGACGAGCCTTCCCCCTTCGGCGAGCTGGCTCAAGAGCCCCTCCGGTATGCCGGGGGAGGCCGCGGTAACTACTATGCCGTCGTAAGGCGCGTGTTCCGCCCACCCGAGCGTTCCGTCGCCCACCTTGATATCGAAGTTGCCGTATCCGAGCTCTTTCATAGAATCGCGAGCTGATAGCCTGAGCCCGTGCCGATCTCGAGGACATTTCCGCTTTTTCCGACCTTCAGTAATTCGGTCATCAGGGCAACCATATACGGCTGCGATATCGTCTGGCTATTCCCGATAGGCAGGGGAAAATCGCCGTAGGCGCTTTCCAGATGCTCGTCGTCGATAAATCTGTGCCTCGGCACTTTCCGGAATGCCTCAAGCACAAATTTATCGGATATTCCGCGCCCTATAAGCTGCTCCCTGACCATCCGCTCCCGCATCGCGTCAAAATCAAGATTCTTCATGCATTCCTCGTGTATTATTTTTTAACAGATGTTTTCACGATGAAAAACATGAATCTGACCGTATCGATAACGGGGTTTATGCGGGATCGCTCATCCTGATAAACCGCCTTTATGGGCACAGATTCTATTTTAAATCCGAGCCTGGATGCCTTTAAAATGATCTCTGATTCGATCTCA
>JAPLMI010000025.1 GCA_026387115.1 Candidatus Omnitrophota bacterium
TCGGCATTGCGTAATATTGGAAGCTTCCTTAAAATTAAATAAGGCGGATAGGCGTGATCTTGTCGCCAGTTGTTCGCGGTTTCTGAAGATCAAGCAAGGGAAACAGGCGCTGGACGCGCCGAGCGCCGGCTGTGTATTCAAGAACCCTGAAAATGTCCAGTTCACATGCGGACAGATGATAGATATGTTGGGCCTCAAAGGTAAAAGGATCGGAGGGGCGCAAGTTTCGGCGAAACACGCCAACTTCATAGTCAATAAAGGCAACGCAACGTGCCAGGATGTCCTGGCGCTTATCGATCTTATCAGGAACAGGGTAAAAGAAAATTACGACATACCGTTAGAGCGGGAGGTCAAGATAATATGAGGCTCGGCAGGGTCGGGGTCTTGGCCGGCGGGCCGTCGAACGAGCGGGATATAAGCCTGAGGTCCGGACAGGCCGTATATAACGCGCTCATCAAAAACGGGATCGACGCGATTTTCCTCGATGTTTATGAGAATGTTTGTGATATAATAAAAAAGAACAGGGTAGATATCGCGTTCATCGCTCTTCACGGAAGGTTCGGCGAGGACGGGACTATACAGAAGATTTTAGAGGATTGCGGAATTCCATATACGGGGTCGGGGCCGCAAGCCTCTGCCTTGGCGCTCGACAAGATTGCCTCGAAGCATGTCTTTGTCAATAACCGCATACCGGTTCCAAAATATATAGTCTTTGAAAAATGGAATTTCAGCATAGATGACGCCGGGGCCCTGGGGTTTCCGCTTGTGGTCAAGCCCCAGATGGAAGGCTCGAGCATCGGCCTGTCCGTAGTGCGCGAAAAGAAAGATCTGGCGGACGCTTTAAACGAGGCCTTCCGGTACGGTGAAAAGATTATCTTAGAGGAATATATAGACGGCAGGGAGCTTACCGTAGGGATTTTGGATGACGAGCCGCTTCCTGTAATAGAGATAGTTACGAAAGAGCGCGTCTATGATTATAAGGCCAAATACACCGCCCCGGACACAAAGTACCTGGTGCCTGCGCCGATAGACGATAAATTGTCCGAAAAAGCGAAACGGCTGGGAAAATTAGCGCATACATCTTTAGGGTGCAGATCATTTTCGCGCGCCGATATGATGATGGATGGCTCAGGGAATATATTCGTGCTGGAGATCAATACGATCCCGGGGATGACGGAGCGCAGCCTCCTTCCCAAGGCCGCCGAGGCTTGCGGATTGAGCTTCGACCGGCTTTGCGTTAAGCTGATCGAAAACGCGAAAACGGCGAAAGGAATTACAAAATGAAGCGGCAGAAGAAATTTAAAAAATCAAAACCATTCCCGATGCTTTCCGGATTGAAGGCGGCGATGCTGGAGAAATCCGCCCCCCTCGCAGTCCTGGTCATATTCGTTCTGGTGATATTTATACTTGCCAGGGCCTTTCTTACCAGGTCGGATTATTTCAGGCTGAGGACGGTAGAGGCAAAATCTCCAGCCTCCGAAACAGGGATGATGCCTTCGATAAAATATGACCAGCTTTTAAACCTCTATAAAGGAAGAAACATATTCACCATCAATCTTAAGAGTATCGTCAGGTTTTTTGAGGATGCCTATCCGGACGCAAAGGAGATAAGGGCATACATAGTGCTTCCGGATAAGATCGTTGTAAGTTTGAGATGTAGGTGGCCGGCCGCGTTCCTGAAAGGCGAAAGGGCATATATCATAGATGACGAAGGCTATATTCTTTCAGGGATGTACACAAGTTCATTAAAGAACCTTCCTGTCATTGAGGGGATCAGTACCCGGCAGGGAGAAAGGGTCGGTAGAAAATTTACATCCGGCAATCTGAAGACAGCCCTTGAATTATTAAAAGAGATAAAGAAGGCCAAGTTTCTTACGAAATACGGAGTCGCGAGGATCAGCGCGCAAGACCCAAAAAATCTGTCGTTCTTTCTTGCCGGCGGCATCGAAGTGAGGATCGGCTCCGAGAATTTTAAGGACAGGCTTAAGGTTCTCGAGAAGACGATCAAAGATCCGCGGATGGTATTGGATAGAATTGATTACATCGATGTGCGTTTTGAGGATGCGGTGATAGGGCCTAAATAGATATGAGAAAAGAGATCACGGTTACGGGTTTGGATATCGGTTCCTCGAGGGTTTCGGCTGTCACCGCTCTCGCGAGCCCCTGCGGCGCTTTGGATGTCTTGGCGCAAGCTTCTCAAAATTCGAGGGGAATATCGCGGGGCGCTGTCGTCTCCCTTGCCGAAGCCGTGAAGTCGGTATCCGGCGTCATGAATAAGCTCTGCGCTAAGACCCCGCGAAGGCCCGGCGATATTTACGTAAATATAAGCGGAGAATCGATAAAAGGCGGTATCTCCAGGGGCATGATACCCCTGTCTATCAGGGGCCGCGAGATCACGAGGCCTGACATCACCAGATGCGTAAACGCGGCCGGCACCATACACCTTTCTTTTGACAGAGAGATAGTTCACAAAATAGTCCAGAGATTTTCCGTAGATGACGAGCCGCCGGTAAAAAATCCGATGGGCCTTTACGCGTCAAGACTTGCCTGCGAGGCCTATATCATAACCGCCAACGCCAATCATATACAGAATATTTATAAGTGCGTCAACAATGCCGGTTATGACATAAAAGAGATCGTCTTTACCGGAATAGCGGACGGCTCAAGCCTTTTGACGCCGGAGGAGCGCGAAGAGGGCGCGCTCCTTTTGGATATGGGCGCGTCCATTACCGAGGTCTCGGTCTTTACCGATGGAGCGCTCGCGGACTTGGAGATACTTCTGACCGGAGGCAGCGATATTAAAGGAGGCTTCAAAGATAG
>JAPLMI010000130.1 GCA_026387115.1 Candidatus Omnitrophota bacterium
AACACCGAGCTTGCCCGAGGCGACCCTGCGGCAGACCTCCGTGCAGGCGATCACGTCTACTGAAGGAAGATCCATAATTATCTTCCTGCCTAATATCTCGGAAAGAGCGATCCCGCCGTGCGCCGCCGCTATGCTGCCGACCTCTCTCAAAATATCCATTTCGTCATACATGGCTCCCTCCTATGCTATACCAACGATTTTTTTCTTACTGGTATGTCCTTTTAGCATATTGATCCTGCTTTTGGCTATCCCGAAATATCCGCTCAGCAACTCTATAACAGCCTCATTAGCCTTGCCTTCTTTGGCCGGAGCCTTAACGCGCACCGTAAATTCATTCTCGCTTAACCTTACGAGACTGTTTTCCCTGGCATTGGCTTTAACGATAACGGATATTCGCATCTTTACTTGTGGCCCGCTATTACTGCCTGGCCTAAAGAAATTCCAGCGTCTGAACAAGATAATACCTTATGAGTGATAACTTCAAATCTCTCCTTACGCAATAAATCCAAAGCGGCGCTCAGTAATATCTTATTCTGAAAAACGCCTCCGGATAATACAACCTTATTTATACCTTCATCCATCCTTAAACGCAAGCACATTTTTTTAATCATCTGCCCAACAGTCTGGTGAAACCTGTAAGCTATGACCGATTTTTTTTCTTTGCGCAGCATATCCTCTAATATATCTTTAAACAGCGGGATCGGATCAATTATATATTTCTCTTTAGCCTTAACGATATTAAAGTCATACGGACTGTTTAGCGATGATGACGCCCGGGAAGCGCACTTTTCAAGCGCAATAGCAGCTTCTGCCTCATAATTCACCTTATATTTTCTCAACACCAGGGCCCCTACCGCATCGAACAACCTGCCCATACTGGAGGCAATCGGCGAATTATATCCGCTGCTTATCATACCTTTTATGACATCCAGGTTTTTCTTATTCACACCCTTAAGCAAATAAATATTTGCCGTGAGCAGCTCATTCTTATAAATGTAATAAAGCCACGCGAAAAGCAGGCGCCAGGGTTCAAGTATCGCCTTCTCCCCCCCTGCTAAGGGGACAGGCGTTAAATGCGCGCGCCTTACGAATGAAGAATAATCGCATATTAAAAACTCCGCGCCCCAGAATGTAGAATCATTTCCGAATCCTGTCCCGTCAAAAGCGATGCCAATCACATTTTTATTTGGCAGGCCGTTCTCGGCCATAGATGAACAGATGTGCGCATGATGATGTTGTATGCGCATTACCTTAGTCGAAGGAAAAAAAGTTGAGGCGTATTTGGTAGAAAAATATTCAGGGTGCAAATCACAGGCTATCAAGTGCGGCTGCGCCTTAAAGCCGTGCGATATAGCTCTTATAGTATCTTCAAATCTTTTAAACGCCGCCGGCTCCCTCAAATCTCCGTTGGCCTCGCTGACAAAAGCTCTATTACCCTTGGCAAAACAAACGGTATTCTTGACATCTGAGCCTAATGCCAGGACAGGCTTCTGTATGTTAGTTGAGAGTCT
>JAPLMI010000138.1 GCA_026387115.1 Candidatus Omnitrophota bacterium
GACGGCATGAGCGATGACCGGACAGCGGAGATAGCGCGCTCTTACGGCGCTAAGGTGATCGAGCATAGATTTGAGGGTGATTTCGGAAGCGAGCGGAACCGCGGGAACGATAACGCGGCCGGAGACTGGATACTCGCCCTGGATGCGGATGAAGCCATTCCGGACCAGACTCGTGAAGCGATCGAAGAGATTCTGGAAAAAGGCGCCGAATTCAATGCCTTCAATGTGCCGCGCCTGCAGTATTTTCTGGGCAAACCCATGCTGCACGGCGGCAGGTATCATTCTATCATCAATTTTTTCAGGAGGGGAAAAGTCCATTTTGACGGGAAGGTCCACCATCTCGTTATTGTGGACGGTAAGACAGGAGAGCTCGAGACGCCTATAGAGCATTATCCATTTAACAGCATTTCGGAATTCATTCAGAAACATGACAGGTACACCCGATACGAAGCGGAGGAGATGTTTGAAAAGTTCGGCCATTCAAAAGAGAAAGAGGTTAAGTATAATCTTACCATCAAGCCGCTCAAACTCATCTATAAGAGCTATATCAGAAAGAAGGGCTACAAGGACGGGATGATAGGGCTCGTATTCTCTGTATTGTTCGCTTTCGCGTATTTCCTCAGGTGGGCAAAATACTGGGAATTGTGCGTCAAGGAGAAGGGAAAATAGGAATGAGAAAGATACTTGTTACGGGAGGCGCCGGATTCATAGGCTCGCATCTGATCGACAGGCTCGTTAAAGACGGCAAGTCGGTAGTAGTATTGGATAACTTCGACCCGCAGGTTCACCAGGGGAAGAAGCCGGATTATCTGAACAAGGGCGCCGAATACATAGAGGGGGATATAAGGGATGAGTCGGCCCTTAGAAAGGCTTTTAAAGATGTGGACATAGTGTTTCATATGGCGGCGAAAGTAGGCGTTGGGCAGTCGATGTATGAGATAAAGGAGTATGTCGCGGCCAATACCTACGGGACGGCGTTTTTGTGGGATTACATAATAAATAAGAAGATACCGGTAAAAAAGTTTATAGCGGCAAGCTCGATGTCGATATACGGCGAAGGAGCATACAAATGCTCTAAATGCGGTATTCAAGCTCCGTGCCTGAGAAATGAGGAAGACCTCAGGAAGAAGAGATGGGAGGTCCTTTGCCCGCAATGCGGATTGGAATTAAAACCCATCAATACCTTTGAAGATAAGAAGTTACTTTCCACTTCGGTATATGCGATAACTAAGAAGGACCAGGAAGAGTTGTCCTTAAATATCGGGATGAGCTATAAGATACCTACGGTGGCATTGAGGTTCTTCAATGTCTATGGCCCGAGGCAGTCGCTCTCAAATCCGTATACGGGCGCATGCGCTATATTCTCCTCGAGGATAAAGAACAACAACCCGCCGCTTATATACGAGGACGGGATGCAGACGCGCGATTTCGTTTATGTGACGGATGTCGTCGAAGCCTGTCTTCTGGCTATGTCCAGCGGCAAATGCGACTACGGCTATTTCAACGTCGGCACAGGCAATGCCGCTACGATAAACAAGGTCGCCGAAACGCTTGTAAAATTATATGGTAAAAATTTTCCCCTCAATGTTACGAACCAGTACCGTGTCGGCGACATAAGACATTGCTATGCGGATATAACAAAATTAAAAAATGCGGGATACAAACCCAAGGTAAGCTTAAAAGAAGGTCTAGGAGAACTGGTGGAGTGGGGAAGATCTGCCGAGGCGAAAGACTTGACCGCCAAGGCCGATTTGGAACTCGAGAGAAGGCACTTAAAATTATGAAGCGCTGCGACATAGTCATTCCGGTCTGGAACGAACCCGATGTAACGAGAGAATGCATCGATTCGATACTTAAGCGTACCGATTATCCGTACAGGCTTATAATAATTGATAACGGAAGCGATAAGGAAACGGAAGATTATCTGAGAAGCCTTAAGGGCATAAAAGGGCTGAACGCCCTTCTTATCCGTAACGATAAAAATTTAGGGTTTGTTAAAGCGGTTAATCAGGGTATACGTGCGTCAGACGCGCCATATTTATGCCTGATGAACAATGATACTGTGGCTCAAGACGGCTGGCTTGATGAAATGGCCGGGGTGATGGATTCTTATCCGCAGATCGGGCTTGTCAATCCGTCGAGCAATACATCCGGCCAGTCTCCGGATCCGGGTGAATCGATCGATATCTATGCCTCAGGCCTTAAGCGGTTTAAGGGGGAGATCCAGTGGCTGTCCACGGCCCGCGGTTTTTGCATGTTGATAAAAAGAGAGGTCATCGAGAAGATAGGGCTCTTGGATGAAGCCTATTCTACAGGTTATTTTGAGGAGACAGATTATTCGCGAAGGGCCGGGGAGGCAGGCTACGCTATAGCCAGGGTGAAATCCTCATATGTTTACCATAAGGGAAGCGCCAGCTTTAAAAAAATAGAGGGGGCGGGCGCGTTGTTCGAAAAGAACGAGCGGATATTTTACGGGAGGTGGGGCAGGCCCGTAAAGGTAGGCCTTTTTCTTGACGCTATAAATCCCGGAAGAAATATCGACCGGATGGCCCGCGATATTGTAAACGAGAGGCACCAGATATGGATATTTTTGAAGAAAGGGCTGCCTTGGCCCGTTACGCTGGATCATTATGAGATAAGAAGAGTGGATTTAAACCCTTATTTCTTCGGTCTGGTTTCAATTTATAAAATCTTTAAGCGTAAAAAAAAGAAGCGGATAGACGTCATTTTGACGGACAACGAAGCCTTTGGCCGGATACTGAAGATGGCCGCGCGGTTTCACGGTTCGGTTGTGCTGGTGAGGGCCGGCGATGATGACCTCAAGGCGGTCCTCGCGGCCAAGTCGAAGGATTTTTAAAGAGGAGACCTTATGAAGGAATTAAATCTTTCCGTAGTGATGCCGGTTTATAACGAAAAGAACACTATTTTGAAGATAATAGACAAGGTGCTGAGGCTGGATATCGTCAAGGAGCTTATCGTGGTCGACGATGGGTCGACGGACGGGACGCGCGATATGCTTAAAAGCGCGCGGTTCGACGGCCGGGTGAAGATATT
>JAPLMI010000061.1 GCA_026387115.1 Candidatus Omnitrophota bacterium
GTGTTGATGCAGCTGCAGTATAAGAAGCACGAAGCGAAGGATATGGTCGAGAGGGCGATTAAGCGCAATCCTGCGGTGGCGTCGTGCGAAGAGATACTCAACGAAGTATACAAAGGGTCGAAGGTAAAAGCTAATGGCTAAACCGGACGGCAGGGAAAAGCTCGTAACGAATCAGGAGACGGAAGAGGACCTGATCCTTAACATCTCTTTGAGGCCTTCGAAGCTAGAGGATTTTATCGGCCAGAAGGATGTCGTTGAGAACCTGAAAGTCTCTCTCCAGGCCGCCGGGAAACGCAATGAGCCGATGGAGCATACGCTTCTCTCGGGGCCGCCCGGACTGGGAAAAACTTCACTGGCGCATATAATCGCTCACGAGATGGGGACAAAGATAACCGCCACGAGCGGCCCGGCGATAGAAAGGGCCGGCGACCTGATAGGGATCCTCACAAATCTCGCCGAAGGCGATATATTGTTTATCGACGAAATCCACCGTCTTTCAAAGACCGTTGAGGAATTCATATATCCGGCGATGGAAAGTTTTGAGATAGATTTTGTCATAGACAAAGGCCCCTACGCGAAGACGATAAAATTCAATCTGAAACGGTTTACCCTGATCGGCGCGACAACGCGGGCGGGGCTTTTAACCGCGCCGCTAAGGTCAAGGTTCGGCATATTCTACTACCTCGATTTTTACGAGGCCGAGGACCTGGTAAAGATAATCACGCGATCCGCCAAGATACTGAATATCCACGTTGATAAAGATGCCGCTTCGGAAATAGCCAGGCGTTCGAGAGGCTCACCGAGAGTCGCGAACAGGCTGCTGCGCCGGGTGAGGGACTGGGTCCAGGTCAAGCGTGACGGCAGGATTACGCTTGATGCGACGGAAGAGGCGCTGAAAAGCCATGGGATCGATAAGATGGGGCTCGATAATGTCGATAGAAAGGTTATAAACGTCATTCATGAGTCATTCGGCGGCGGCCCGGTAGGAATTGAATCCATTGCGGCCACTCTCAATGAAGAGCCCGATACCATTGTAGATATTGTAGAGCCTTTTCTTTTGAAGATAGGATTTTTGAAGAGAACACCCCGCGGAAGAGAGCTTACCAGGCAGGCCTACGAACATATGGGTTTTTCGCGAAATCCGAAAGAGATGCAAGGAGAGATGTTTTGAACGTCCTTCTGCATATTTGCTGCGCTCCGTGTGCGATATTCCCGATTGAAGAACTGAAGAAAGAGGGCCACAAACCGGCAGGTTTTTTTTATAATCCCAATATACATCCTTATTCAGAATATCTTAAACGCAAGGATGAAGTTGAGAAATACTGCCGCGAAGTCGGCGTCAATGTCACCGGTTCGGATTATGACCTGGGAAATTATTTTCAAAAGATTTCGTGCGATGAGGAACCGAAGAACAGGTGCCCATCATGCTGGTGGGTGAGGCTTGAGAGGACTGCCGGTTTCGCGAAGGATAACGGATTTGACGCGTTCACGACCACGCTCCTCGGCAGTCCATACCAGGACCAGGATGTGATCAGATCCATCGGGGAGGATATCGCCAAAAGACTCGGGATTAAATTTTATCATAGGGATTTCAGGGCCGGGTTTAAATCCGCCCACGACCTTGCGAAGAAGAAGGGGATATATTGCCAGAATTACTGCGGCTGCGTCTTCTCGGAGAAGGAGCGGATAGAGAAGAAGGGTCACAAGTAGAATGGATATGAATTCGCTGGGAAAAACGTTAATTTTATTCGGAATACTGCTGACGCTATTCGGTCTTGTGATTATGCTCGGCGGAAAGCTGTCGTGGTTCGGCCGGCTGCCCGGCGATATATATGTAGAGAAAAAAGGATTTTCTCTCTATTTTCCCATTACGACATCAATTCTTATATCCATAATCCTATCAATAGTATTTATACTGCTGAGGCGAAGATGAAAAAGTTATTCTATATTCCTGTCGCTATCGCGATATTTTCTCTAACCATGCCGGGAACCGCGCTATCCGCCGAGCAAGAACGAGATATAGTCCTGCGCGTTTCGATATCAGACGATAGGGATAACGTAAACCTTGCCCTCAAGGGAAGATATAAAATGTATCCGATAAATTCGGACGCTGTTGTCATGGAAGGGCCGTATCTGGCGGCGAATGTTACAGCCACAAAGGATGGCATCAAGATCGGGAAGGGCCAGATCGCTCTCGCCGCCGTAAAGGTTAAAGTCGCCAAAGATTCGAATATATATGTTGATTCGAGAAGGTTCAGGGGCGACATAGATATTATCAGAAAAGACAACGGAAGGATAATGGTCGTCAACTACATCGGTCTCGAAGACTATCTCTACGGAGTGCTCTACCATGAAGTGTCGCACCGCTGGCCGGCCGAGGTTTTGAAGGCGCAGGCGATCGCCGCCAGGACGTTCGCGCTATATCAGGCAAGGCAGAATAAATCACAGCCTTACGACCTGAGAAGCGATATATATTCTCAGGTGTATGGCGGAAGAACTTCCGAGAAATGGTCTACGACGAGAGCCGTTGACCTGACCAAGGGCGAAGTCCTTACCTATAACGGAGATATCGTCCCTGCGTACTATCACGCTACCTGCGCCGGCTATACTGAGGACGCCTCGGCCCTATGGAACATGGACGTGCCATATCTTAAAGGGGTGCAATGCGGCTACTGCAAAAATTCAAAACATTACAAATGGAGGAAGGAGATTTCCCTTTGGGAGCTCGCCGATAAGCTGAAAGACGGCGGATATAAGATAGGAAAGATAGCTTCTGTAACCGTCCTATCGAAAAATAGATCCGATAGAGTTGATAAAATAGAGATCAAAGACGATGCAGGCATTTCGGTGATCTTGACCGGCAAGGATTTTCGCCAGATCATCGGCCCTAATGAAGTCCGGAGCACGAAATTCGACGCGTCCATAAAATGGAATTTGCTCATCTTGGAAGGCTTGGGCTGGGGCCACGGCGTCGGCATGTGCCAGTGGGGCGCGTACGGCATGGCGCGCAAGGGAATGAAGGCGGAAGAGATCCTGAAATATTACTATCCAGGAACCGAAATCTCCACGATAGATAAAGTGAAGTTGTAAAATTTTTCTATCCCAAGAGGAATCTCCTTTCGGGATTGTGCTTCGCGGGATCGCAAAATTTTCCCCGGCGTGGAAAATTTTGCTCGGTAAAATCGCTCGCTCTTCCGCCGCCTTCGGCGGCGGAAACCATGCCCGCTCGCGATTTTAACGTCCCGCTCAGCACGAATCCCTACGGGGATTCCTTCAGCGAGAGTAGAAAAATTTTTGGGAGAATGGATTGGCCCTGCTCACCACGTCGCCACATCACATTCCTGCAAGTCGAAAAATTTTACAGAAGGAACTAGTGGTGCGAACGTAATTAGTTTTAGGTTTAGAGAGAATATACCAGTATGAAATTATCAGAGTTTGATTATAAGCTCCCCAGGGAATTGATTGCGCAGTATCCGGCGAAGGTTCGCGATAAGTGCAGGCTGATGGTGCTCGATCGGAAGACGCGCACGATCCAACATAAGGTCTTCGAAGGCATCGTCGAGTATTT
>JAPLMI010000002.1 GCA_026387115.1 Candidatus Omnitrophota bacterium
AGATCGCATACATAAGCCTTGCCCAGCTTTATCAGCTGGACGGCATATTCATAAAGTTTTCCGAAATAATCGGACGCGTAAAAGAGGCGGACGCCCCAATCGAACCCGAGCCAACGCACATCCTCTATGATCGAATTGACATACTCGGCCTCTTCTTTCTCGGGGTTGGTGTCATCCATCCTGAGATTGCACATGCCCTTATAATCACGGGCGATGCCGAAGTTGATACAGATCGCCTTGGCGTGCCCTATGTGGAGATAACCGTTCGGCTCAGGCGGAAAGCGCGTGTGGATCTTCCCCTCGAACCTGTCCGTCTTCAGGTGTTCGTCGATCACCTCTCTTATGAAATTCTTATCTTGGGTCTTTTCCATGATAGATTATGCGGCAGCCTTTCGCATCCGCTCAAGGACCTTCGATTTGCCCAGGACCTCCATCATCTCGAAGAGGCCCGCTCCGGCGGCCTTGCCGCTTATCGCGACGCGGGTGGGATGTATGACATTTGCGGCCTTCAATTTTTTCTCCTCGGCCATCAGTCGGCAGGTTTCTTCGATGGCGCTATGCGAAAAATCTCTTAATTTTTCAAGGCGGGCGGAGAATTCATGAAGTATATTCTTTGATTCCGCGGATGTGAGGTATTTTTGCGCGGCCTTCTCTTCCATCGAATAGTCGTCGGTGAAGAAATGGTCGGTCATTCGCACAAATTCGGAAAGTGTCTTCATGCGCACTTTATAAAGTTTCACGACCTCCAGAAGTTTATCGTCCGGAATCCGGCAAATTCCTGCGGCATCGCTCATCTGTTTTTTGATCAATGGAAGCAGTTCTTTATCGGGTTTCGCGGCGATATATTCGCCGTTCATCCATCTCAATTTCGCGATATCAAATTTCGCCTGTACGCCCTTCATATTATTGATGTCAAACACCTTTTCGGCCTCTTCTATGGGTATTATTTCGCGATCTGATCCCGGCGACCACCCCAGGAGAAGAAGGTAGTTGACGAGGGCTTCCGGCAAAAATCCCTCCCGCCTGTACTCTTCAACGGAGACGCCGCCGTGTCTTTTTGAAAGTTTCGCTCCATCCATTCCCATAATGAGCGGCATGTGGCCGAATTGCGGCGCCTCGAGCCCCAGCGCTTCATAAAAGAGGATCTGTTTTGGCGTATTGGACAGGTGGTCGTCGCCGCGTATGATGTGCGTTATCAAAAGATGCGCGTCGTCTATCACGCACGAGAAATTATATGTCGGCGACCCGTCGGACTTTATCATCACCTGGTCTTTTATCTCATTTGTATTGAACACGACCTTGCCATGGATCATATCATCGACCTCGATCACTCTTGCCTTTTCCACCTTGAATATATACGCCTCGCCTTCCCGATATGCCCTGCCCTGCTTTATCAGGCCTTCGGCCGCATCGCGGTAGACATCGAACCGCTTTGACTGATAGATGGGCTCCCCCTCCCAGTCTATCCCGAGCCATTTGAGGTCCGTTATTATCTCGTTCAGGAAACGTTCTTCGGAACGGACGCGATCCGTATCTTCAATACGCAGGAGTAGCTTGCCTTTATAGCGGCGGGCATACAACCAGTTGAATAGCGCGGTCCTCGCGCTTCCTATATGCAGATATCCGGTGGGGCTTGGTGCCAACCTTACTCTTACCACTATGTTTTGTAGCCTTTCTCGAGCGCTTTTTTGTTCCTCGCAAACAGTTCTTCTTTATCTTTGAAAATTTCTTTGAGCGTGTTCGCGATATTCCTTATTGAAAGCATCTTCGACCTTTTCGCGAGCGCGCCTATGGCAACCATGTTGGCGCATCTTATATCGCCGAGCGAGTACGCTATTTCTGTCATGGGTATATTTACAATTTTTATACCTTTTCTTTTTGGAAAATTGCCGACCAGGGATCTGTTCGATATCAACAATCCGCCGTCTTTAAGCTTTCCTTCATATTTAATTAACGACGGCTTATTCATAACGATTAAAATATCGGGATTCGCCACTATGGGGCTCGCGATCTCTTTTTCGGAAACTTTCGTCATCGAATAGGCCGTGCCGCCCCTAACCTCGGCGCCGTAAGACGGCATCCACGTTACGGCCAGCCCGCCCGCAAGGCCGGCCTCGGCGAGAAGCTTGCCCATGAACATTATGCCCTGGCCGCCGAATCCGGCGCATAATATTTCTTCGCAAACAGCGCGTTTGATTTTCAGTTTTAGGTTTTTGGCTTTGGGTTTTTTCGTTTTTTGGTTTTTTCGTTTTTTGGTCATACTTAGCAGCTCTTTATCACCCCGAGCGGATAGAACGTCGAGACCTCGTTCTTGATCCTGTCGGCGGCCTGTATCGGCGTCATATCCCAGTAGGTCGGGCACATCGACAGCACCTCGACCATCGAGAAACCTTTATTATCTATCTGCATTTTGAAAGCCTTGGAGATCGCGCGCTTCGCCCTCAATACCTCATGGGCCGAATGGACCGAAACGCGCTCTAAATATTTTGTGCCGGGAAGCACGGCCAGCATCTCAAGTATTTTAATAGGGTACCCTTCGCGCCTTAAGCTTCTTCCGTGAATGGTGGTAGCCGTCCTCTGCCCGGCCAAAGTCGTCGGCGCCATCTGGCCGCCCGTCATCCCGTAAACACCGTTATTCACAAATATAATCGTTATATTCTCGCCGCGGTTTGCCGCGTGGATTATCTCCGCCGTTCCTATCGCGGCGAGGTCGCCGTCGCCCTGATAGGTAAATACGATATTATTGGGCCGGACCCTCTTAATGCCGGTCGCTACGGCCGGGGTCCTGCCATGCGCCGCCTCGGTGACATCGAAGTTCCAGTAGTCGTATGCGATGACCGCGCATCCCACGGGCGCGACGGCTATGACACGCTCACGTATCCCGAATTCATCTATCGCCTCGCAGACGAGCCTGTGAACTATCCCATGGCCGCACCCGGCGCAGTAATGGTTCTCTACGGCATACAGGCTCGCGGGTTGGGAAAACAAAACAGTTGTTGTATCATTGGACTGTTTTATTGCTGGATAGTTTTTACGTTTTTTGGTTTTTCGGTTTTTGGGTCTCATGCCATTGCCTCGATCCGCTGAAATATCTCCGTCTCCGTCGGAACCCCGCCGCCCATGCGCCCGTAAAAATCGACTTTCGCGCGCCCGTTTACCGCGAGCCTTACGTCCTCGAGCATCTGGCCGGCGCTCATCTCGACGACTAAAAACTTTCTCGCCGCATTGCAGGCCTCTTCGATCGCCTTGTCAGGAAAAGGCCATAGGGTGATGGGCCTGATCATGCCGCACTTTTTACCCCTGGAACGCGCCATCTCCATCGCCGCCTTGGCGATCCTCGCGACAGAGCCGTAAGCGACGAGGACGATCTCGCTGTCTTTGGTGTGAAAAGTTTCGGCGCGCACTTCCGATTCTTTCATCAGTATGAATTTTTCCTGTAACTTCTTGTTATGCTCTTCCAAAACGCCGTCACCTAAATATAAAGACTTTATTATGTTAGGCCCTCTCCCTTTACAGCCCGTTAATGCCCATGGTTTATCAATAAATTTCGGCTGAATGCCTGAATCTATCTGAATCGGCTCCATCATCTGGCCCAATAATCCGTCACCGAGTATCAGGGCCGGATTCCGATATTTGTCAGCGAGGTCGAACGCCAGAAATGTATAGTCCAGCAATTCCTGCACTGATGACGGCGCCAATACTATCAGTTTGTAATCGCCGTGGCCGCCGCCTTTAACAGACTGGAAATAATCACCTTGCGAGGGAGCGATATTGCCCAGGCCCGGCCCGCCTCTTTGTACGTTAACGACGACACACGGAAGCTCGCAGCCGACCATATACGATATGCCTTCCTGTTTCAGGCTTATGCCGGGGCTCGACGATGACGTCATCGCCCGCATGCCCGCGGCTGCCGCGCCGAATACCATATTTATCGCGGCGAGTTCCGACTCCGCCTGGATAAAGACGCGTCCGGTTTCGTTCATGCGCTTTGCCATGTATGCGGTCAGCTCATTTTGAGGCGTTATGGGATAACCGGCGTAAAACCTACATCCGGCCAATACCGCGCCTTCGCCGCACGCATCATTTCCGCACATCAGGATTTTCTTCACGATTTTAACCTTTTAACTTTTTAACTATTTATACACTATTATCCCGCCGTCCGGGCAGATGACCGCGCACATTTTGCATCCTGTGCATTTTCCGCCTGAAAATACCGCGGGCTTGACACCCTTCACGTTAAGCGTCTTGGAAACTTTGATAAGACCGTTCGGGCAGTTCACGACGCAGAGATAGCATCCCTTGCACCTATCCTTATCTATCTTTATCTTCGGCATTATTTCATGACCTCATTAATAATTACATCGCAAATAGCGTCGGGTGTCAAGTTATACTTTGAGAACAACTCTGAACGCTTGCCGTGCTCGATAAATTTGTCCGGAAGGCCGATCCTCCTGGCCTTAACACCCCTTATGCCTGCCCTTTCCACGAACTCCAGGACGCTTGACCCGAAACCGCCGTCTAAAATACCCTCTTCTATGGTCACTATCTTCTTTATATCCCTGCAAAGTTCGGCCAATAACTCCTCATCGACAGGCTTTATAAACCTGGCGTTCACGACCGTCGCTTCTATCCTCTTCTTTGAAAGCGTATCGGCCGTCCTAAAGGCTATGTCGACCATGCTCCCCAGGGCGATCATGGCAAGGTCTTTTCCTTTTTTTACGACCTGGGCCTTGCCCATCTTTATAGGCGCGGATTTCTCCGCGCGATCTTGAGCTGAGCCCTTAGGATAACGGATCGCGACAGGACCATTCAAGCCGAACGCAAATTCGAGCATCTCTCCAAGCTCGGCAGGTGTGGCCGGCGCCATGAAAGTCAGGTTCGGGATATTTCTTAAATACGCTATGTCGAAAATACCGTGGTGCGTCGGGCCGTCTTCCCCTACTAGTCCCGCCCTATCAAGGCAAAATACTACCGGCAGATTCTGCAGGCATACGTCATGTATTATCTGATCGTACCCTCTCTGTAAAAATGTCGAATATATCGCGATAACCGGTCTGAATCCGCCGCGCGCGAGCCCGGCGGCAAAACTTACGGCATGCTCTTCCGCGATCCCGACGTCGAAGAACCTATCCGGAAAGTTTTTGGCGAATTTATTCAATCCCGTACCGTCAAGCATCGCTGCCGTAACCGCGATGATCTTAGGATCTCTGGAGGCAAGTTCCGCGATCTTTTCGCCGAAGGCTTCGGTAAATGTCGACGCGCCTTCGGGTTCGCACTTTTCGCCTGTATCTAAATCAAAAGGACCTGTTCCGTGAAAAGACGCGGGGTCCTCTTCGGCGAATCTATAACCCCTGCCCTTTTTGGTGATGACATGTATAAGTATCGGCTCTTTCAAATTCATAAGATTTTTAAACGTGGCGACAAGCTGCGTCACATTATGTCCGTCGATCGGGCCGAAGTATCTGAAACCCATCTCCTCGAAGAGCATTCCGGGTATGAGAAGGTTCTTTAAACCTTCCTCGAGTTTTCTCGCGGCCCTGTAGGCGCGGAATCCGAAACGCGGTATCCGCTTTACAAGGCGTTCTACATCCATCCTTACTTTATTATAGGCGGGAGCCGAGATTATCCTGTTCAGGTACTTGGCCAAGGCGCCGACACTTTTAGAGATCGAGCGCTCGTTATCGTTAAGTATTATGATAATATCTTTGCCGGCCTGGCCCGCGTGGTTCAGCGCTTCAAATGCCATCCCGCCGGCAAGCGACGCGTCGCCTATGACCGCGATGATCTTATTTGCCTCGCCCTTAAGCTCGCGGCTCTTTACCAGCCCTAGCGCGGCCGATATCGATGTAGAGCTATGGCCTGTCGTGAATAGGTCGTATTCCGGACTCTCTTCCCTATTCGGAAATCCGCTAAGGCCTCCGAGCTGCCTTAAGCTCCGGAATTTTTTGAACCTTCCCGTAAGCATCTTGTGCGCGTAGGTCTGGTGCCCCACGTCACATAGGATAAAATCTTTAGGTGTGTTAAATGCGTAATGGACCGCTATCGCGAGCTCGACCGAACCGAGCGATGAGGCAAGGTGTCCGCCGGTCTTCGACACGACCTTCAGCATCTCTTCCCTGATTTCGCCGGCAAGCCCGGTAAGTTCGGATATATTGAGCTTGCGTAAGTCCTCGGGGTTATCTATATTTTCTATCAATCTGGGCATCTATTCCGTTCTTGCCAGAATCGAATCCGCTATTTCTTTAAGCCTTTCGGCTGGTTTACCGGATACTTTTAAGGACTCTTTCGACCTTCTTATCGCCGCCTCGGCGTCTTTAACTGAAAAACCTTTTTCGCCGTCGATAATATCATCCGTGACCTGAAACGCTTCTCCCAAACAGGCGCCGTACTTTGCCATAGCCGCTACTTTTTCGGCGCTTGCGCCTGCGGTGATCGCGCCGATCTTCGCGGATACCTCGAACAGCCTTGCGGTCTTAAGCCGGTTTATCAATATCTTTGTCCTTTTATCCTTTTTCTTATCGCTCATCTCGATATCGAGCGCCTGCCCCCCAAGCATACCCCCGGCGCCGATCGCCTGCGACAATTCTTTTACAATGAGAGCGCATACGTCAGGTTTGTAATTTTTGGCGATGATATTGAAGGAGAGCGTCAATAACGCGTCTCCGGCCAAAATCGCGTTCGCCTCGCCGAACGCCTTATGGCAGGAGGGTTTCCCTCGCCTGTAATCATCGTCGTCCATAGACGGAAGGTCATCGTGAATGAGAGAATAGGTATGGACAAGCTCTATGGCAGAGGCTGCCGGCGCCGCATTGCCCACATTGCCTCCGCACGCCCTCGAGCATTCCAGGAGGACGATGGGCCTTATTCTCTTACCGCCTGAAAATACGCTGTAGCGCATCGCCGCATGAAGCGCCTTCGGTTCCGCGGATGCTTTCGGAAGAAATTTATCCAGGCTTTTATCGATCAGTTTTTTGAGCGGTTTTTTCATCGAAAGGTTTAAGCTCCACCGAGCCGTCTTCGGACTTCAGGAGTATCTCTACCTTCTTTTTTGCCGCCTCGAGCTTCTTAGCGCACATCTTGGAGAGCCTTATACCTTCCTCGTATTTCTCGAGAGAATCGTCCAGTGAAAGGTTCCCATCTTCAAGGTCTTTCACGATCTTCTCCAGCTTCTTTAAGCCATCTTCAAATTTCATCTCAGCCATGTTATTCTGTCTCCTCAATTTTGCGAAGCAAAATTGATCCTGAGGTTGCGACGAATAGGAGCAACCGAAGGATCTTTCTATTCTATTTCTTCCACCCTGCTTCTGAATTTTCCCTGTCCGAGCTTCGTTTCGACAATATCATTTTTCTTCAACACGCTTACGTCTTGAACGATAACGCCTTCCGGCAGCTTCGTCGTAATGCTATAACCTCTCTTCAATATTGACAAGGGGCTCAAGCTATCAAGCTTACCCGCAAGGAATTTGAAATTCTCGCCCCGTATCTTCACCAGATGGTCGATGCTTATCCCGAGGCCCTTCGCAAGGTCATCTATCTTCTGTTCATATTGCGTGATTATATTTAACGGCTGCCTTAAAATGTAGCTGTCTCTCAAGGCCGCGAGCCTATGCGCCATGATGTCGATCTTGCCCGCGAGCGCGTTCCTCAATCTCGTCGCCGCCGTATCGATAAGGTTCGCGAGGTCCTCTTTCTTTGGTATGACAAGTTCCGCCGCCGCGGACGGCGTCGGTGCCCTGAAATCGGCGACGAAGTCCGATATCGTGTAATCGATCTCATGTCCGACCGCGCTTATTACGGGAATCGCGGAATCATATATTGCCCGCGCGACCGCCTCTTCATTGAACGGCCACAGATCCTCAAGGCTCCCGCCTCCGCGCGTCACTATCATGACATCGATATTCTTTAATTTGTTGAACTGCCTTATCGCGGAAGCGATTTCGTCCTTGGCGCCCTCGCCCTGGACCTTCACCGGATTTATGATGATCTCTATATTCGAAAATCTGCGCCTCACGATATTAAGGATATCGCGTATGGCCGCTCCCGTAGGGCTCGTGACTATGCCGATCCTCGTCGGAAGATGCGGGATCGGGATCTTATGCCGCTCGTCAAACAGGCCTTCCTTTGCGAGCTTCTCTTTCAGCTGCTGGAACTGCAGCTGGAGCGCTCCCACGCCCTTCGGCTCGATCTCTTCGGCGATCAGCTGATAGTCGCCGCGCGCTTCATAGACGCTCACAGACCCGAAGCAGATCACCTTCATTCCGTTCTGCGGTTTAAATTTCAGCTTTTCGTTAGAGCGCTTGAACATCGCGCATTTGAGCGTGGAGCCGGAGTCTTTCAGGGTGAAGTACATATGGCCGGATGTGTGCAGGACGAAGTTCGATATCTCGCCCTCGACCCATACGGATGGGAAAGAGTCCTCGAGTATGACGCGCACATACTTCGTCAGCTCCGAGACCGTATATATATGC
>JAPLMI010000083.1 GCA_026387115.1 Candidatus Omnitrophota bacterium
GACCCAGCAGGTGATGCACCGGGAGAGATGTATAGGGGCGATAAGCGGAATATCCTTTACAGGTGCTGGAAGGCCCCCTCGCCCAAAGCCGTTCTCGTTCTGGTCCACGGGATCGGGGCGCACAGCCTCTGGTGGGAATCTTTCTCGGAATTTTTCCTGCGCGGCGGAATATCCTCTTATGCCATAGAGCTCGCGGAGTATGGCTCGTTCGGCGTTTATTCCAAAGACATCCTCTCCCTTCACAGGATAATCAGGAAAGAAAATCCGGGTAAGAATATTTTCCTTGTCGGAGAAAGCATGGGCGCCATCATCTCGCTTTTAATTCTGGCGGCCCGGCCGGATCTGTCGAGCGGCCTGGTCTGCCTGTCGCCGGCCCTGAAGAGCGCCTTAAATTTTACCATCCGGGATTATTTCGCCATATTCGCGCCGCTTTTATATAATCCTCAAAAAAAGTTTGTCATGCCTTACGACATATCCATGTGCACGCGTGATGAAGAGCATATAAAAAGAGCCGAAGAAGAGGGGGCGGGCGGCATATCGGCAACATCGAGGATCTTATTCGATATTATCGTTTCGCAGATAAGATTGAGAATGTCGAAAAATAAATTTAACGGGTCGGTTTTATTTTTAATCCCAGAGAGGGACGCGATAATAGATTCTGATGCGACGAGGAGATTCTTCGAAAAGCTAAAGTCGCCCGATAAGACCTTGATAGAATATCCCGGTATGTACCATTCCATCTCCATAGATATCGGAAGAGAGAACGTGTTCCGCGATATCCTGAAATGGCTGGAAGACAGGCTTTAGCGGCGATGAGATTTTTTTGGCGGCGAGACCGGTAAAATGCGGAGGGCCTCAATGCAGTACATATTGGCCATAGATCAGGGCACAACGGGATCAAGGGTGATCCTGTACGACAAAAACGGAAGCATGCGCGAAAGCGTCTATCGCGAATTTCCGCAGCATTTCCCGAAACCGGGCTGGGTGGAACATGATCCCGAGGAAATATGGCAAAGCGTCAATAAGTCGATTCAGGAAATCCTCCGCAAAGCGCCTAAGGCCGAAGTTGCCGCGATAGGAATTACGAACCAGCGTGAAACGACAGTCGTATGGAACAGGGATACGGGATTACCCATTTACAACGCGATCGTGTGGCAATGCAGGCGGACCGCCGCCCGGTGCGATAAGCTGAAAAAGCAAAAAGGCGAGAGCGAGTTCTTCAGGAAAAAAACGGGATTGCCGATCGACGCCTATTTTTCGGCGACAAAATTGGAATGGCTTTTAAAAAATGTGAGCGGAGCGAACGCCTCGGCCGGGCGGGGCTCGCTCTGTTTCGGGACGACCGATTCGTGGATCCTGTGGAAGTTGACGGGCGGAAGGACGCACGCCACCGACTATACAAACGCCTCCCGCACGATGCTTTTCGATATAGATAGAAGAAAATGGGACGTGGAGATCCTGAAAAAATTTAAAATACCGGACGGGATGCTTCCCGAGGTCAGGGGCTCATCCGGGATTTTCGGCCGCACTGTGAAAACAGGCCTCCTCCCTGCCGGCATTCCCGTATCCGGAATAGCCGGCGATCAGCAGGCGTCGCTTTTCGGGCAGGCCTGTTTCGAGCCCGGGACGATGAAGAATACCTACGGAACGGGGTGCTTTGTCCTGCTCGATACGGGAAAGAAGAGGCCTGTTACAAAACACGGGCTCATCATCACCCTCGGCTGCGGCTCTTCATGTGAGCCGGTATATGTGCTCGAAGGGCCGATATTTGTCGCCGGTTCCGCGATCCAGTGGATGCGTGACAAACTTCATTTTTTGGATAACGCGTATAAATCCTGCGAAATGGCGGCTAGGCTAGAAGCGAACGACGGTGTTTACTTTGTGCCCGCGCTTGTCGGGCTCGGGGCGCCTTACTGGGACCAGGATGCCCGCGGCGCCATATTCGGCCTCACAAGAGGGACGACGCCTTCGCACCTGGTAAGGGCGGCCCTTGAGGCGATGTGTTACCAGACAAGGGACGTTCTGGAAGCGATGCGTAAAGACTCGAAATTAAAGATCGGGAGTTTAAAGGTTGACGGCGGGGCCGCGGCAAATAATTTCCTCTGCCAGTTCCAGGCTGATATTCTCGGGATCGACGTAATCCGGCCCGAAGTGATAGAGACGACCGCTCTGGGGGCGGCGTATCTGGCGGGGATAGGGGTAGGTTACTGGAAGAATACGGATGAAGTAAAAAAATACCGGGGCGTGGACAAGATCTTCAGTCCGAAGATGTCCGTAGGCACAGCCGAGTCTCTTTATAAAGGCTGGAAAGAAGCCGTTAAAAGGACGCTTACAAGATGAGCGAGTACGATGTCCTGATAATCGGAGGGGGTGTCGTCGGGGCATCCATAGCGAGAGCGCTCTCGCGGTATAAACTGAGTATCGCGCTTTTTGAAAAAGAGGAGGAGCCCGCCTTCGGCGTTTCGAAATCAAACAGCGGCATAATCCATTCGGGAACTCAAGAATTGCCGGGATCGTTAAAGGCGAAACTGTGCGTTCAGGGAAACGCCCTCACGCGCGGGATAGTCAGGGAACTCGGTATCGATTTTAAAGAAACGGGTTCGCTGATAGTCGCGTTTACAGAAGAGGAAAGGCTCGAACTTTTACGTATCAAAAAAGATTCTGAATCTCTCGGCGTTCCGGGATTAAAAATGGTCGGCCGCGCCTGGCTTAAAAAGCGCGAGCCAAACCTTTCCGGTCGGGCAAGCGCCGCGCTTTATGCCCCCACCACGGGCATCATAAGCCCTTACAGGCTTGTATATGCTCTTTGCGAGAATGCCGCCCGGAACGGGGTCGAATTCCATTTAAGCTCAAAAGCGGAAAAGATCTCGGCCCTTCCCGCCTCAGGTCGGAAAAACGGACCGCGCTTTGAAATATCGACGCCGGAAGGGCATTTCAGGACGAGATATCTTATCAATGCCGCGGGCCTTTACGCCGACGAGATATCGCGGATGGCGGGCGTCGGCGGCTTCGAGATAAAACCGCGCAAGGGGGAAGAGTTCCTCCTGGACAAGAAAAGAGAGCACCTCGTCAATCATGTGCTGTATCCGCTTCCGACGAAAAATTCCAAAGGCATACTCGTTATAAAAACGTCGGACGGAAATCCCATGATAGGCCCTACGGCGCATGACGTCGCGGACAAAGAAGACCTGTCGACCTCGGATGAGGGATTGAAAGAAGTCCTTGAAGGCGCGCGGAAGATGATCCCGTCCATAAGCGAAAGCGATATCATCGCTTATTTTTCCGGCCTGAGGCCCGTGGCCGGCCGCGATTTTATCATCCGGCATGAATCTTCTCTTCCCGGTTTTCTGAATGTCGCCGGCATTCAATCCCCCGGCCTTACGTCCGCTCCCGCCATAGCGCTCATGGTCTCGGATATCCTGAAAGATAACGGCCTTATCCTCAAAAAGAAAGCGCTGTTTCACAGGCACGAGCGGGCGGAGAACCATCTTTTCGCCATTCCCGCTGACAAAGCAAAAAAACTGATCAAAAAAGACGCGTCATACGGCGATATCGTCTGCAGGTGCGAGATGGTTTCCGCCAAGGAAGTAAGCGACGCCATAGACCGGGGCGCGACGACGCTTGACGGGATAAAATTCAGGACCCGCGCGCAGGCGGGCCGGTGCCACGGCGGCTTCTGCACGACGAGGGTCATGAAGATCCTCGCCGAGAAGACCGGCAGCATTCTTACGGAAGTGACAAAAAGGGGACCATCTTCAGAAATCGTAAAAGGGGAAAGGGGCAATGACTGAAAGGGATCTGGTCATAGTAGGCGCCGGGCCCGCCGGGATGGCGGCCGCTATTGCCGCGCGCGAAAACGGCGTAAGGGACATCCTGCTTCTCGAAAGGGATCAGCACCTCGGCGGAATATTGAACCAGTGCATACACACCGGATTCGGGCTCGAGCGCTTTAAAGAGGTCCTGACAGGGCCCGAATACGCCGGCCGATTTATAAAAAAGGTAAAAAGCATTCCGGGCATAGAGATCAGCATGAGGTCTTTCGCGGTCCATCTGACAAAGGAAAAAACGCTTACGTACCTCAGGCCCGGAAAGCTGGAAAAGGTGAAAGCGAAAGCCATTATCATGGCTACGGGATGCAGGGAGAAGACGCGCGAGATGACGCACATCGCGGGCACGAGGCCGTCCGGCGTATTTTCCGCAGGCCTCGCCCAGAAACTGATAAACATAGAGGGTTTACTGCCGGGCAAAGAGATCGTGATCGTCGGTTCCGGAGACATAGGGCTCATCATGGCGCGCCGGCTCTACCTGGAAGGCGCGCGGGTCAACGCTGTGGTCGAGATACTGCCTGAGTCGCGTGGCCTTGTCCGTAACATAGTGCAGTGTATAGAGGACTTCGATATACCTATCTATTTTAACCATAAGGTCTCAAAGATATACGGCAGTAACCGTGTTGAGAAAGTAGATGTCGTCAGGGTGGACGGGAATTTCAACGAAATTATCGGCTCGCGATTTGAAATAAAATGCGATACGGTCCTGATATCCGTAGGCCTTATCCCCGAAAACGAACTTATAGAAATGGCGGGCGTCGTTATCGATAAAAAAACAAACACCCCCGTATCAGAAGAATTAAACAAAACATCCATCCCCGGAATTTTCGCGTGCGGGAATTCTTTTAAGGTATATGACATCGTTGATTCCGTTACGCGCGACAG
>JAPLMI010000086.1 GCA_026387115.1 Candidatus Omnitrophota bacterium
GCACCGGTTTTGTCGACCACAGAAATATCGCGATACAGAAGAACGTTTTTGAAAACACAAAGGAAGAGAAGCCCGCGGCAAAAGAAGAGGGTTCGGAAGTTAAATCGAAAGCGAAGAAAAAATAGCGAGGTATAGTTATTAAATGCCGACGATAAACCAGCTGATAAGACTCGGAAGAGAAAAGTTTAAGAACAGGAGTAAATCTCCGGCCCTGAGAAACTGTCCGCAGAGGCGCGGTGTATGCCTTCAGGTAAAGACGCAGACGCCGAAGAAGCCTAACTCGGCGTTGAGAAAAGTAGCCAGGGTAAGGCTTACGAATTCGATAGAAGTTACATCTTATATCCCCGGTGTCGGCCATAATCTGCAGGAGCACTCCATAGTACTCGTGAGAGGCGGAAGGGTCAAGGACCTGCCGGGCGTGAGATACCATATCGTAAGAGGCGTTTTAGATACGGCCGGTGTTGTTGACAGGAAGAAATCCCGGTCAAAATACGGCGCGAAAAGGCCTAAAGAGAAGGCGGCCGCGGCGAAGGCGGCATAAAAGGGTAGATACATGAGAAGAAGAAGAGCGGAGAAGAGAACGGTTATACCGGACCCGAAATATAAGAGCCCGGTAGTCTCGAGATTCATAAATGTCATAATGAAAGAAGGGAAGAAGTCGACAGCCGAAAAGATCGTTTATAAAAGTTTCGACATTCTTTCCCAGAAGACCGGAAAACCTCCCCTGGAGTCATTTCAGAAAGCGCTCGATAACGTGAGGCCGCTTCTGGAGATCAAGCCAAGACGTATAGGCGGCGCGACATACCAGGTTCCGATAGAGGTTAAGAGCGAGCGCGGCGTATCTATCGCGATGAGGTGGATAAGAAATTTCGCAAGGACCAAGAAGGGCAGGCCCATGGAGAATAAGCTTGCCGATGAACTCTTCGACGCGTTCAAGGGCGAAGGAGCCGCGGTAAAGAAGAGGGAAGATACACACAAGATGGCGGAGGCAAACAAGGCATTCGCTCATTATCGCTGGTAGAAAATGGAAGAGACGATAGTCTTAGATAATATGACAGCAAAGAAAAGTTCCAGGCTGGAAAATATACGCAACATCGGCATAATAGCCCACATCGACGCGGGAAAGACGACCCCGACCGAGCGGATACTCTATTTTACCGGCAAGGTCTATAAGATCGGCACAGTCGACGAGGGCACGGCCGTCATGGACTGGATGGTCCAGGAACAGGAACGCGGCATCACGATCACGAGCGCCGCCACGACGTGTTTCTGGAACGATAAGAATATAAATATCATTGATACCCCGGGACACGTGGATTTTACGGTCGAGGTTGAGAGGTCACTCAAAGTCCTCGACGGCGCAGTCATAGTCCTGTGCGCCGTAGGCGGGGTGCAGCCGCAGTCAGAGACGGTATGGAGGCAGGCGGATAAATACAAAGTGCCGAGGATCGCGTTTGTGAACAAGATGGACAGGACCGGCGCCAATTTCCATAAGGTTATGGAAGATATGCGTACGCAGCTTGGCGCAAATCCCATACCCTTACAGTTACCGATCGGCTCAGAGGATAATTTTTTAGGCGTGATCGACCTGATAGCAATGAAGGCAATCATATATAAAGGCGAAGAGGGAACGTCCGGATTTGATGTCGTGGAAATTCCGGCTGACCTGAAGAAAGAAGCCTCCGACTACCGTCATAATTTAATCGAAAAGCTCGGCGAGATCGACGAACACGTTATGGACAGGTACGTGCACGAAAAAGGGTTATATCCGCATGAAATACGCGCGGTTGTGAGGAAGGCCACCATAGCAGGTAAGATGGTCCCGGTTTTCTGCGGGGCATCGGCGAAGAACAAAGGGGTGCAGCCGCTTCTCGACGCGATCACCGAATACCTTCCATCACCCCTGGATATTCCGCCCGCCAAGGGCATCGATCCTGAGACGGAGAAAGAGGTCTTACGGAAGGTTTCCGAAGACGAGAAGTTCTCGGCGCTCGTCTTTAAGATAAAGTCGGATCCCTTTGTC
>JAPLMI010000095.1 GCA_026387115.1 Candidatus Omnitrophota bacterium
AATATGGCCTCGCCCGGCTTCCTGTTCATTTCGAGAGCGTCCACTATGAGAATGTCCGACGGCTTGAATTTTTTTATAACGCCCGTCAGGTTTTCCGGCGCCGTCCCGCCTATAAATATTTTCAAGGGAACCCGGCGAGCCTTTGAGTTTTTTAAGTTCTTTTCAAGCTCTTCGGCTACCAGAATTCCGGCAGAGTCGTCGCGGCGCAGCTCGGAGCCGATAGCGAGGACCGCTATCTTTTTAGCCCCTGCAAGCCTACCTGCCAGCGTCTTTTTGAGGTCCTGCACCGTATGTCACTTTCAGTTTTGTATTATCCAGTACCGCGAGCTCGAACTCCTTCGACATCTCGAGCGCCTTCTTCATGCACGAATCGACGCACTGGCCGCAAAATATGCATTTTCCGAGATCGATGACAGCCTCAAACCTGCCATCCGGTCGCTTATTGATGGTTATGGCGCCTGACGGGCAGTCTCTCATGCAGAGCTTGCAGCCGATGCACATCTGCGGATGGAATACCAGCTTTCCCCTGAACTTGTCAGGCATATCGGACGCCTTGGATTTTATGAACGGATAACGGGTGGTAGCAGGTTTTTTGAATATTGACCCAAGTATCTGTGCCAGCATCTTGCCCGGGCGGATCATCTGATGAGCGCTCCTTTCAGAATGAGATTGATAAGAAGCTGCAGGAACGCGAGCGGCGCAAGATACTTCCAGCAAAATCTCATCATCTGGTCGATCCTGAGGCGCGCGAATAGCGTCCTGAGGACCGAAAGGATGGCTACGATGAAGAATATTTTAAATACGAATAGCAGGAATCCGCATGCCGGGCAAAGGGCGAGGCCGAACGGCAGGTATACCGCCGCGAGGAGCGCTGAACAGACGATCGCCTCCATGTCTATCGAAAGCCTGAATAGCCCGAATAGCTTGCCGCCATATTCTGTGAATGCGCCGGCGACTATCTCTGTCTCCGCCTCAGGGATATCGAACGGGACTTTTTCAAGTTTGCCCAAAAGAGTAATTATCGATATCGCAAACCCGATCAAGTTGAAGAGCCAGAGCATCGGGTGCGCATTGTAGAATGCGGCCAGTTCGCTCAGGGACCATGTATCGGCCAGAAGCGCGGATGCCAGTATGCTCACAAGTAGAGGAACTTCGTAAGCGAATAATTGTGTGAGCGAGCGCACCGCTCCGATCTTGGAATATAGGGATGTCGAATACCACCCGCCCAGGAAGTAGCTTACCGTCGGTATAGTTAACAGGTATATCACGACTATCACATCGCCGTTAAATGAAAATAACGCCTTCGTTGTCCATAGGGGTATATAAAGGATCGCCGTGACCGTGGCTGTTATCGCGAAGAGCGGCATCAGCCTGAACATCTTCGGATCGGCTTCTTCGGGAATGATCTCTTCTTTGGATATAAGCTTGACGAAATCGGCGAATGGCTGGAACCATGGCGGACCGACCCTGTTCTGGAGCCTGGCATAGAGTTTCCTGTCAACGTATTCGGCAAGCCAGCCGAATACGGCAAGAAACAGAAAGCCCGGGAATATCAGCAGATTGAATAAGGCCGGGACCATTACTTAAGCCTCTCTCATCTTTTTGTTAAGCGCGGTGAAATCGATAGACTTGTGTTTACGGTACCAGTCTATACCGAAGGTGTGCAGCTCTTCCCACCTCATGACGCGTCTCTTCCTGGAATTTTTCTCCTTCACGACCGTAAGACGGTCTGTGCAGGAGAAGCACGGGTCGATCGCGGCTATCACTATCGGAAGATCGGCAAGCTGCCTATCCTCGAGCATCTTAGCGACGGTTTGGATATTGGCGAGCGTCGGGGCCCTCACCTTTACGCGCTCCGGCTTTTCGGTGCCGTTTGACTTTACGTAATGGAAGTCTTCGCCCCTCGGCGCCTCGTAGCGGCTCGTAGCCTCGCCTGCCGGTATCTTGCGCGGCGCCTTTACCGTTATGGACCCTCCCGGCATATTTTTGATAAGCTGACGGATCATGCTGTACGCTTCCATCAATTCTCCCATGCGCACGAGGGTCCTTCCGTAAACATCGTTGTGATC
>JAPLMI010000195.1 GCA_026387115.1 Candidatus Omnitrophota bacterium
GGCTCGCGCAGAGCCTGTTCTTTACCGCCTGGAACGAAATACAGCCCGAGCATCCTGCGTTGCATGACGGCGAAACAGGAAGCGGCGCCTCATATCTTGACAGAAAAAAATTCTGCGCGTTCGGGCAGCCGTAGACGAGAGCGCATCGTTCAAGGTGCGGAATCAGCCTGTTGCGTGGAAATATTTTTTTAAATTTAGTAACCTTCTTTCTTACTAAAGAAATGTCGATAAAACGCTGGTCATGGCGCCTGTCTTTATCTACTAAAACGCCGGCCGCGTAAAGCCCGCCTTTGTAAAAGGCGCACGCAGCGTAGGAGAAGAGCGGAAGCGGTTTGGGGCCGCCGTCTTCGGTGTACGACGGGCTGTATGTAGCCGTGAAACCGGGCCTTACGAAAGCGGCCACGCCGAAAAAGCCGCCGATAGTTACGGAATTATTGAACCGCGCATCGTAACCGACAGGCGCCCTGGACGGCAGCATGAATAGACGGCTTCCGGCAGGCAATTTTACAAAATCGCGGCCATCCAGCCTGAAGAAATGGCCCGCCTTCATCCCGCATGCCTCAAGACTTGAGTGGACAGATATGTTGCCGATTTTATCAGAAACCAGAAGCTTCGGCGTGTCTTTCATGATTTTTCGAAGAATTTTTTTGAAAGAGACATCTTATTGAGCGCCCTCAATGCCTCGATGACATATCTCTTATTTTCGGGATTCCTGTACTGGATAAGCGCTCTATGGAGCTTTCTCTCCCTTTCCCCTTTTGCGACATGGATGGGTTTCCCGGAAAAGAAATCCTTTTGGGTATGGTACATGCAGCCGGAAACCGTCATGGAGAGCGGAAGGTAGTCCTGGATCTGCTCGGGATATATATTCATCTTCATAAGCTTGAGGGAGAGATTGAGCGCGCTCTCCAGCGTCGCGCCCGGATGAGCGCTGATGATATAATTTACAAGGTATTGCTTTTTTTGCAAGTGCTCATTGATATATCTGTAACGCCTGACGAAATTTTCGTATATGTCAAGGCCGGGCTTATTCATGAGCTTCAAAACAGATTCTTCGAAAGTCTCAGGCGCGACCTTCAACCGGCCGCTCACATGTGATTTACACAGGGCATTAAGATATTCATCCGAATATTTGTCTGTCAAAAGGTCATATCTCACGCCGCTTCCGACGAATATGCGTTTTACCCCGGGTATCTTCAAGGCGTCTTTCCAGAGTTTTACCGTTTGAGTGTAACCAAGTTCCAGATTTTTACATTTTTCAGGGACGAGGCAAAATTTGGCCGCGCACGTTCCGGGGCCATTCCACCTGGCGCACCGTGTCATATATAGATTGGCGGTGGGGCCGCCGATATCTGTGATAGTGCCTTTGAAATTCTCATCTTGCGAGATTCTTTTTATCTCGTTCAATATCGATTCCCGGCTGCGGCTCTGGACGATACGGCCCTGGTGCATGAAGAGCGCGCAGAAGCTGCACTCGCCCGCGCATCCGCGGTGGGATATCACCGAGAACCTGACTGTTTCGAATCCCGGCACCCCGTCTTTTTTGTCGTACACCGGATGCCAGCGCCTGGCGTAATTTAAGCCGTAGATCCTGTCGAGCTCGTCTTGTTTGAGCGGTTTTGCCGGAGGGAATTGGATGACGAACCTTTGGCCGTGTCTTTGAACGATCGTCCTGCCCCTGGAGGGGTCATTTTCGGCGTAAATCGCCTTGAACGCGCCTATAAATTTATCTAAATCCTTAGCTGCTTCCTCGAAGGGCGGGGCCGATACGTAATTTTTCAGGCCGTCGATATTATTTTTTACGATGACGGTGCCGGGGATTCCTTCCAGAGATTTTGGCCCGCCGCCTTCTTTCAGGCGGCCGGCGATCTCCAGAATTTGCTCCTCCCCCATTCCATAAACGAGGATATCCGCCTTTGAATCGCAGAGGACCGAGCGCTTCACCGTATCCGACCAGTAGTCGTAATGGGCGAGCCTTCTTAAGCTCGCCTCCATTCCGCCTATCACTATGGCGGCTCCCGGGAATGCCTGACGGACATTATTCGTGTAGACGGTCACCGCCCGGTCCGGCCTAAAGCCCGCCTTCCCGCCGGGCGAATAGTCGTCATCGCTCCTGGGTTTTTTGTTGGCCGTGTAATTGGCGACCATCGAGTCGAGGTTTCCTGCGGTTATGCCGAAGAATAGCCTGGGCCTGCCAAGGCGCGTAAAGTCATCGAGCCTGGAAGGATCCGGCTTGGCGATGATGCCGACCCGAAAAAGGGCGTTTTCAAGGACCCTACCTATTACGGCGGCGCCGTACGAGGGATGATCGACATAGGCGTCGCCGGTTATAAGGATTATGTCCAGTTCATCCCAGCGGCGGGATTCCATGTCCGTCCTTGATATGGGCAGGAAAACATTACTCATGGGTAATGAAAACGATCTTTTCATAGACTTCCCTGAAGTCTTTGGTTTTGCAGTCATAGTCGGATATTTTGGAAAGCTCTCGAGACGTTGAATTGAAGGCGATAGAATAACCGCACGTCTTCGCAAGCGGTATATCACCCTCGCTGTCGCCTACGGAGATTGTTTCATGCGGTTTTACTTTAAACCTTTTGAAGATATGGCGCAGGATCCTGTCTTTCGCGCCGTGTTCCAGGTTTATGGTTACCCCGCCGGTCAAGATCCCATTTTTTGAGTCAAGCCTGTTCGAAACAGTGTAATCGAAACCAAGCTCACTCTTTATCCTGTCGGACATGAATTGTAACCCGGTAGAGACGGCGGCAAGCCTGAAGCCGAGTTTCTTTAATCTCTTTATGCATTTGGCCGCGTTCCTCGAATATCGGGTAGATTTGAATAATTCGCGGATCCTCTTCTCCCGCATCCCCTTCCAGTGCGCCGCATCGAGTGAGCAGAATTTTCTATATTCTATTTTGCCTGCGAAGAACGCGTCCTGATATTGGAAGGCCCTCTTGGACCAAATCCCGAGCTTTTCATGGATGTATCGCCATGAGCTTATGTGGTTCGTGATCGTGCCGTCGATGTCGAAGATTATGAGCTTGTATTTCATTTGGAGGGTGCTTAAGGCCCGGCCTCGACTGAATCCAGGAAGATGACCGCTTTATTCTTCAGGACTTCCAGAAGGCCCGATCCGGCTGATTTAAAAGTTAAGGTTGCGCCGGAATCATCGCGCAAGGTGATTTTGCCGGGAACGAGAATTGTTATAAAGGGCGCGTGGTTGGCGAGTATTCCCACGTAACCGGACTCAGCCGGCGCGACGAGCGACGCTGTCTTTCCTTCGAATACGGTCTTAAGTGGAGTTTTGATATTTATGGAATAAAATGCCGGCATAAAGTCTTTCGCTAAAATCAAGCCTTTAACTTTTCGGCCTTCTCTATCGCCTCTTCGATCGTGCCGACCATATAAAAGGCCTGCTCGGGCAGATCGTCGAGTTTGCCTTCGAGTATCATCTTAAATCCTTTTATCGTATCGGAAAGCTTTACGTATCTGCCCTTTGTGCCGGTAAACTGCTCGGCGACAAAGAAAGGTTGGGACAGGAATCTCTGTATTCGTCGCGCCCGGGCCACGGCAAGCTTATCCTCGTCGGACAATTCGTCGATGCCGAGTATCGAAATAATATCGTGCAGGTCCTTGTATCTCTGGAGGACCTTCTGCACATTGATTGCGGTGTCGTAGTGTTCGTCGCCGAGGATCCTGGGGTCCATTATCTTTGACGTGGAATCGAGCGGATCGACCGCGGGGTATATCCCCAGCTCCGATATCTGCCGCGACAGGACCATCTTCGCGTCAAGGTGCGAGAATGTCGTTGCGGGCGCAGGATCGGTCAGGTCATCGGCAGGCACATAGATCGCCTGGACGGACGTGATCGAGCCGCGTTTTGTGGAGACGATCCTTTCCTGCAGCTGGGCCATCTCTGTCCCGAGAGAGGGCTGATAACCCACCGCGGAAGGCATTCTGCCCAGAAGCGTCGATACCTCGGATCCCGCCTGGACGAACCTGTATATATTGTCTATGAAGAGAAGGACATCCATTCCCTGTTCGTCCCTGAAATATTCGGCCATCGTCAGCGCCGAAAGCCCGACCCTGAACCGCACGCCCGGCGACTCGCTCATCTCTCCGAATACAAGGGCGGTCTTTTTTACTACACCCGATTTATTCAACTCAAGCCACAGCTCATTACCCTCCCTCGTTCGTTCGCC
>JAPLMI010000169.1 GCA_026387115.1 Candidatus Omnitrophota bacterium
CCCAAGACGATAGAAGATACCACCGGGGCGCCGGTAGGGTTCTCAGGCCCTGTTGGATTAAAAAATGTACGCATAGTCGCTGACCACAGCGTTAAAGATATGGTTAATTTCATTACCGGCGCGAACAAGAAGGACGCGCACCTCGTCAACGTCAACTTCGAGCGCGACTGCGAGACGAAGGAGTTCGGGGACTTCCGCATGATCACTAAGGACGATCCGTGCCCGGCATGCGGCAAGGCCGCTTTAGAGATGAAACAGGCGATAGAAGTCGGCCACACATTCAAACTCGGCACGAAATATTCCGATGTGCTTAGCGCGAAATTCCTCGATAAAGACGGGAAAGAGAATACAGCGATCATGGGATGCTACGGTATCGGCGTTAACAGGATCATGGCAACCGCGATAGAGATATCGAACGACAAGGACGGCATAATCTGGCCGCTCTCTATAGCGCCGTATCAGATTATTATTCTTGCCCTCAATATCGAGAATAAGAAGGTGAAAGAACTTGCGGACGAAGCTTATAAAAAATTATCGAAGCACGGTTACGATGTGTTATATGACGATAGAAACGAATCGGCGGGGGTGAAATTCAAAGACGCCGACCTGATAGGCATTCCCGTAAAAGTCATAATAGGCGAGAAGAACGCGAAAAAGGATATGGTTGAAGTAAAGGACCGCAAAACCGGCAAGGTCGAGCAGGTTCCGTCCAAAGACCTCGAATCCTATCTCAAAGCTATAATTAACTAAATATTACTGGTCCCGCCCGGTCAAACCTAAGCCTCGTTATGTTCGCACTTGAAAATTTCCCCGCTAGTTAAATCTGCTGGGCGGCCGTTTGTTCAGTCGAAAAGGGGGACCTCGGAAACTCGGCCGGCGTCCGCCTTTGGCGGGACGTTGATCCGGCCTCAGACATCCTCGGTCCTTTTAATATGGAAAAGTCCTTATATATAACTCTTTTCTCCTTCACAAACGGCCTAAATTTTCAAATGTGCTCACCATAACTTCGGCTTAGGTTTTACTACCAACCTTCCTAAAGAAATTTTACGAGTGACGCGACCGAAGGCTTTTCTGCCGAGGGAGCGGCAGGACCCGGAAAATTTCCCGCCCCCGAAATTAAGATGAAAATTTCCCTTGACATAATATGCTAAATATAGTATAAAATAGGCACTCTACTAGAAAGGGAGGGAAAGTGGGTTTAGGCAATTAAACCCACTTTTTTATTCGCCGTCTATAGCGCGTAGGCGGATAAATAGGAGTTTTATGGAAGTCGTAGAACGCGTTAAGGAATTGATTCCCAGCTACTTAGAAGAAAATAATATAGAGTTAGTCGATATCACATATAAACGCGAGCAGGGAGGGATGACGCTCAGGCTTTTGGTCGATACGCCGGAAGGCATCACTATAGCCGAATGCGAAGCCCTTAATAACTATTTGAGCGAGGTTCTGGATAAGGAAAATGCGATAGAAGAGCATTACCTATTGGAGGTGTCGAGCCCGGGCCTCGACAGAGCAATAACTACCGACAGGGATTTTGCGCGTTCTATCGACAAGGCGCTGGATATAACGACTTATGAGCCGATAGACGGAAAAAGAACGCTTGCGGGTAAACTCATCGGGATGGATAAAGACAATATCGTAATTGAGGCTGATGACGTAAGCACAGTTATTCCAAAAGCGAAGATAGCGAAAGCGAAGCTCAGGATAGAATTCCCCCGCCTATAGCTTATACCAAAACTATTCATGGCGGGGTCCCGCCATGGGTTATTTGGGTGTCGGGTTTAGGCGGGATAAACGAGGTGCGAAAATGAGCAGCGAAGAATTACTCACAGTACTGGAGCATATAGAGCGCGAGAAGGGGATCGATAAGGAATTTCTCTTCAAGGCGATAGAGTCTGCCCTGACGAGCGCCGCGCGGAAGATCATAGGAAATAAGGAAGCGGATGTCGCGGCGGCCATAGACCGTGCGACCGGTAAGATCAAGATCGTCAGTGAAGGAAAAGAGATAAAGTCAGAGGAGTTTGGAAGGATCGCGGCGCAGACGGCGAAGCAGGTCATAATCCAGAAGATCCGCGAGGCAGAACGCGACATCATATTCGAAGAGTACCTGAAAAGGGTCGGAACGATCACAAGCGGCTCTGTCCATAGGTTCGAAAAAGGCGATATCATCCTTGACCTTGGGAAGACCGAGGGGATACTGCCGAAATCTCAGCAGTGCTCGAAAGACCGTTATAAGCAGGGCGACAGGGTAAGGGTCCTTATACTCGAGGTCACAAAGACGTCGCACGGGCCGCAGATAATTCTTTCCCGGTCCGACGCGATGTTCGTGAAGAAATTATTCGAGATAGAAGTGCCTGAGATAACGGAAGGGATCGTTGAGATAAAATCGATATCGCGCGAAGCCGGAGAAAGGACGAAGATCGCCGTTTGGTCGAAAGACGAAAAGGTCGATGCGGTCGGCGCGTGCGTCGGGATGAGGGGTTCGCGGGTGAAGGATATAGTAAGGGAACTTCAGGGCGAACGCGTTGATATTGTCAGGTGGACCGACGATTTGAGGGAATATGTCAAGGCGGCGCTTGGTCCCACCGAGATCTCTGAGATAAGGATAGATAAGGCGAATAAGAAGATCGAGGTCATCGTGCCGAACGACCAGCTTTCGATCGGTATAGGCAAGCACGGACAGAATATCAGGCTCGCCTCAAGGCTTATAGGATGGGAGATGGATATAAGGGGTAAGGAGGAGAAGGCGAAAACCTCCGAGGAGAAGAAGCCGGAAGAAGGGAAAATAGGGGAAGATAAGGGTAAGGAAGGTGAAAAAGAAGAGGGGAAAGAAGGGAAGCCCGCAAAGCTTACGGATCTTGAAGGCGTCGGGCCGAAGGTCCAGAAGGTTTTAATAGCGGCGGGATATGATACGATTGAAAAAATAAAGAATCTAACTGCTGAAGATCTGACCAAGCTTGATGGGATCGGCGCCAAGACGGCGGAAAAAATTATAAAGTCGGCGAAAGAAAAGTAGGGCGGGGAACGGATTAAAATGGTAAAGAAGACTAAAGAAAAAGAGATAAAAGAAAAAAAGAAAAAACCGAAAGCCATGATTGTCGCGGAAAAACCCAGGGCTAAAAAGGACGCCGTAAAGGCCGTTCCTGTGAAAGCGAAAACCCTTCCGAAGAAAAAGGCTCCCGGGAAAGAGGCGCTCAAGAAAGAGAAGCCCGCGGTAAAAGAAATAAAGAAAGAAGAACCGCCGAAAAAACCTGAAATAAAACCGCAGGGCACCGCAAAAGAAGAACTCAAGGTTGAGGCCCCCGTAGCCACTGCGAAAATTGCGCCGCAAAAAGAAGCACCGGTTATTGAGAAGGTTAGCCCCGCTAAAGTTGAGACGATAGAAGAACCCAAGACGAGG
>JAPLMI010000118.1 GCA_026387115.1 Candidatus Omnitrophota bacterium
ACATGGAGATGAACCAGTGCTTCCTCTTCTCGGCGCTCATCAAAAGAGAGGTAGTTGATAAGATAGGGTATCTGGACGAAGTTTTCGGCGTGGGATGTTACGATGATACCGATTATTCGATGAGGGCGGGGCTCGCCGGATACAGGTGCGTATGCCTGCATTCCGCTTATGTTCATCATATACACGGCGTATCCTTTAAGGCGATGGGCAACCGGGATAAGATAGTCGCGGCGTGCGAGAAGGAGTACTTCAAGAAATGGCCGCGGCATTTGAGGGCGGGAATAGCATTTTCACTCGCCGGCTCTGTCAAGGATGAAGAGATAGCCAACCTCCTTGGCGCGATGCTTTACCTTGCGCGCGAGTGGTGCTGGATAAATTTATGGGTATTCGGGAATAAGGACGACAATAGAAGGCGCCTTGAAGCCGTCTCGAAGAGCGTGGGAATGCCGCTTCACCAGAATATCAAGTTCAACTTTCTGTCGGAAAAGAATAAGAATCTCCACGTCCTGATACGGCTGGTCGAAAGGTCATTCGGGACGAAGAGGAGGAAAAAATACGATTTTGTTCTTGTGGATGGCCCAAAGAGCCTGCCTTTTTTAAAGGCCTTCAATTTTTTACACGGCACAAGGCTTGTCCCTGCCGATTTCAGGAAGGGCGTTACCGGAGATATAGCTAAAATCTTGGTTGAGTTTCGGAAGAAAAAATGAGTGAAATTATCTGCGACATAATACTGCCGGTATGCGATCAGTTTGAATTTACGAAAAACTGCGTTGAGAGCATACTTGTAAATACGCCTCTTGGGTTCAGGCTTATCGTGGTAAATAACGGTACGAATGAGCTCACAATAGCGTATCTTGCAGGGGTGAAGGAGAAGCTGGGGGACAGGCTTATTGTAATTCAAAATTCCGCAAACCTTGGCTGGGTCAAGGCCCTGAATCAGGGTATCGCGATTTCGAAGGCGCCGTATCTCGTCTTTCAGAACGATGATACGGTGGTGACGGCCGGATGGCTTACGAAGATGATAGGCATACTGGAGCGGGACAAAAGAATAGGGATCGTAAACCCTTCATGGGAGGGCCGGCCCAGGCATATGCCGATAGAGGAATACGGAGCCTTGCTCGAGAGTAAATATCGCGGCGCCTTTATCGAGACAGATTGGGCGCGAGGATTTTGTGTGGTGTTAAAGAAAGAGGTTGTTGAGAAGATTGGGAATATCGATGAGATATACGGGCTCGCGTATTTCGATGATGTCGATTTTTCGGTGCGGGCTATAAACGCGGGCTTCCTGGTCGTGCTCGCCCTTGATACGTATGTCTACCACCATAGAAATGTCACGTTTTTTGAAGTTCTTAAGGGCAAAAAATGGAACGAGCTTCACGAAAAGAATAAACTGATATATTACAAAAGATGGGGCCGTCCGCTCAAGGTAGCGATGGTTCTTGGTGCAAGATCCTGCGATGATGATGCCGTCCTGGACAAGATCAGCGAAACGGTCTTCTATCTCGCGAGGAAACAACACCACATCGATATCTGGAGCCCGCGCGACAGGGTTGATAAATTCAGGCATACGAACGTGAGCCTCAGGTCTTGCGGTCCCCTGACGAGATTAGCGTCGTCCCTTGAACTATATTTGAATTCCAAAAAGAAGCCGGAGAAGAGATACAGCGCCGTTTTCACTTACGATAAATCGCCTGTCGAAGATTTCGATTCGTATGTAAGGAATACCGTCGACGCGCTCAAAGAGAAGACGAAGGAATCTATCCATGGATAGATGCGATATAATCATCCCTGTGTGGAATCAGCCTGAGGTCACGAAAGACTGCGTGGCTTCTATAGTCAGGAACACGGACCATCCTTTCAGGCT
>JAPLMI010000058.1 GCA_026387115.1 Candidatus Omnitrophota bacterium
TGTTATTATGATGATACCAGATTGGACTATTCTTGTAAAGAAAAATCATTAACCACTAATGACCGCGTAGGTGGGACCGTGTCGGTCAACGGTGGTTCTTATTTTTTTCCCTGGGAGGGACTTCTTTGATGACTATCTCGCCCTTGCGGACGACGCCGATCTTCTCGCGCGCGCGTTTTTCGATGTAGTTGATGTCCGTCTCGAGTTTTCGCTTCTCTTCCGTAAGCCGCTTCGTCTCTTCATCCAGAGCTGCCATGCGCTCTTCCAGCTTCTTGTTCTTATAACGCAGTTCCTGATATTTGGCGAAAGGGGGAAGGAATATAACGACAAATACGCCGGTTATGATCCAGAACCTCAATGAACCTATTTTCGCCATCTTCCTATCTCAACTTCGGCCGCGTCGGTGGGCCGTAGACGGCCGACTTACCGAGCTCTTCCTCGATACGCAAGAGTTCGTTATATTTGCAGATCCTCTCACTCCTACAGATCGAGCCTGTCTTTATCTGGCCTGTATTCATCGCGACGACAAGGTGCGAAATGGTCGTATCCTCGGTCTCGCCCGAGCGGTGTGAAACAACGGCGGTGTATCCGTGCCTTCTGGCAAGATCTATGGTATCAAGCGTCTCTGTGAGAGTGCCTATCTGGTTTAATTTAATAAGAACCGAGTTCGCGACCTTCTTCTCTATGCCCATGCGCAGGCGTTTCACATTGGTAACGAAAAGGTCGTCGCCGACGAGCTGAATCGATTTACCCAATTTTTCCGTCAGCGTTTTCCAGCCGTCCCAATCATCTTCCGCCAGCCCATCCTCGATCGATATAATAGGATATTTCCCGGCCCAGCGGCTGTAGAATTCCACCATATCGCTTGACGAATTTTCTTTTTTCGGTTCTGCCTCCAAAATATATTTACCGTTTTCGTAGAAAGAGCTCGCGGCAGGGTCAAGGGCGATGGCTACATCCTTGCCGGCCTTATAACCCGCCTTGTCGATCGCGGCGAGAATCACTTCAACCGCTTCCTCGTTCGATTTCAGGTCCGGCGCAAATCCGCCTTCATCACCGACAGCGGTCGACAATTTTTTGTCGTGCAGGATCTTTTTAAGGCTGTGAAATACTTCGGCGCCCCACCTCAAGGCTTCTTTGAAAGAATTCGCTCCTACCGGCATGACCATGAATTCCTGAAGGTCGACGTTATTGTCCGCGTGAGAGCCGCCGTTTAAAATATTCATCATCGGTATCGGAAGCGTTTTCGCCTTATCGCCGCCTATATACCTGTATAAAGGCATACCCTTGGACACGGCCGCGGCCTTCGCCGCCGCGAGAGAGACGCCGAGTATCGCGTTCGCGCCGAGCCTTCCTTTATTCGGCGTGCCGTCAAGGTCTATCAATAACTGATCGAGCTCGCCCTGCTTGAGCGCATCTTTACCTAAGATCTTCTTCTTTATCTCGCCGTTTACGTTCGCCACGGCTTTCAGTGTGCCCTTGCCGCCGTATCGTGATTTGTCGCCGTCACGAAGCTCCACCGCCTCGTGTTCGCCTGTAGATGCGCCGCTCGGGACTGCGGCTCTGCCGAACGAATCATCCTCCAGGATCATATCGACTTCAACCGTCGGATTCCCTCTCGAATCCAGGATCTCGCGCGCCTTCACATCTTTGATGCCGGTCTTCATTTTACCACTACTCTCCTTCCAAATTTACGAAGTAAATTTGATCCTGAAGCCGCGACG
>JAPLMI010000178.1 GCA_026387115.1 Candidatus Omnitrophota bacterium
GCTCATTCCATACGGCGATGACTATTGTGCATTTATTATCTATTCTATCTGCCATAAGTTCTTGTCATTTTATATCTTTAAATGTTCTATGAGCCTCTTATTGAATGCCTGTGCTTCTTCCGTCCCCTCCTCCGGCGCCCACGACGCGAAGTTCTTGTCGACTTCCTTATTATACGGCCCTTCCTTCACCTCGTACAGCACCGTGCCGGGTTTGAGCGCTATAAAAGTATGCCAGACTCGCGGCGGTATCTCCACGGCATAACCGCCCCTCGAAGGATCGAGGATCATGTGATCCGTGGGCCGGCCTTTCGCGTCAAACTCAACGATAAGGGCCCTGCCTTTAAGGATCACGAAGACTTCGACCTTATCCGGATTTTCGTGTTTGTGCGGCCGGACACAGGTACCTGGATGGGCCGCGTTGAGCATGCGCTGTATCGGCGCGTCGCAGGTTTTATGAAAATTATAATTGGCCCTCTTCCGCGGTGATGACGCGGCCTTCTTCAGGACATTTTCAATAAGAGCGTCCGTTATTTTTATCATCGTTATAACGAAACCAAGTCGTAATCGAGACTGCCCAAACCGAGCGATTCAGCGTATTTAAGCTGTATCATGCCGTCCTGGCCGGGATGGGCTTCTTTAAATACATCTTTACGGCAAACCTCTTTTATGAGATCGAAGCTTGCCTTGTCGATCGCAACAGGGTCGTTTGACGCGAATATTCCGATATCGGGCGCGATTCGCGGGGTCTCCTCGCCCCAACAGTCGCACTCCTGGTGTATCCTGACGGCGAAATTCAAAAATCCCAACCTCCCCCTTTTACCCCTAAGAACAGCCGCGGCATACTCAACCATCTTCTCCTGCACGGCGCTTCCCACCCCGAAGTCTATGAACATAGCCGCGGCGGGGCAGGCGGCAATGCATTCCGCGCAGCCGATGCACTTCGATTTGTCGAGTGACGCCTTACCGTTTTCGACATGGATCGCGCCCGCAGGGCAGATGGCCTCGCACGCGCCGCATCCCTTGCACTTCTCTTCATAAAAAACCGGCGACGCGTCGCAGTGCTGGGTAAGTTTACCTTCTCTCATGGCGCACCCCATCCCGATATTTTTCAGCGCCCCTCCGAAACCGGTCAATATGTGCCCCTTGAAATGACTTACCGCGATTATCGCGTCCGCGTCGATAAAAAACCTCGCTACTTTTGCCGACCGGATGGCCTTACCTTTTATCTTCACCTCGATGGTGTCATCCTTTTTGCTGTCGTCCGGGATGATGATCCGGGCGCCGGTCGAGTCTTTCGTAAATCCATGCTCACGGGCCATCTCGATATGGTCTTTCGAATTAGTCCGTCTGCCGCGGTAAAGCGTATTCGTGTCCGTCAAATAAGGGATTGCGCCTTTCGCGGTTATGGAATCGCAAACCAGGCGCGCGAATTCGGGCCTCACAAATCCGGTGTTGCCCTTCTCGCCGAAATGTATCTTCACCGCGACTTTATTTTCTTTGCCGACAACGTCAAGGACCCTGCTCTTCTCGAGCAATCTTTTAAGTTCCACGCAAGCGGACAGGTTATTCTCTGAATCCTTCACGGGTATGAAATATACTTTGCTCTTCATGGTATCTATTCGTACCTCAAGGCCTCGATCGGATTAAGAAGGGACGCCTGGCGCGCCGGCCACAACCCGAATACCATACCGACGACAATCGAAAAGGTCGTAGCAAGTATTATCGATGATAATGATACTTTTATCGTCCATCCCGCAAAAAAAGCCATAGCGAGGGCGACGCCCGAACCAAACACTACACCTGCCACCCCCCCGGCAAAGGTCATCACAACGGCCTCTATAAGAAATTGCACCATGATATCCGCGTCGCGGGCGCCTATGGCCTTCCGCAGGCCTATCTCCCTCGTCCTTTCGGTGACGGAGACGAGCATTATGTTCATGATACCGATGCCTCCTACGAGAAGCGATATCGCGGCGATGGAGCCCAAAAGCCACGTCATGGTCTGGGTCGTCTTCACCAGGGTCTCTTGTATATCAGCCATGTTCCGTATCTCAAACGAATCTTCATTGTCTTTTGTGAGGCGATGGTTTTTGACTATCAATTCCTGTATCGATTTTTGAATTTCATCCATCACCGCAGGGTCGCTTGCTTCCACATCTATCGAATCGACATATTCCTTCCCCAGAACACGATACATGGCTGTCGTCACCGGAATAACGATCAAATCATCCTGGTCATGCCACATGCTGGCGCCCTTAGTCGGCAAAAGGCCTATCACCTGAAAGGTAATCCTGTTAATCCTGACAGTTGAATCCATGGGGTTATCGTTTCCGAAAAGCTCTTTTGCCACGGTCGTTCCTAATAATACGACACGCCTGCGGGCCTTCAGCTCTTCCTCTGTAAAAAACTTTCCTATGGTGGGAACGCTCGAGCGCATTTCGGCGTAACCGGCGCCCGTGCCCTGGACTTGAGTGTTCCAGTTCTTATTCGCATAGACGACTTGAACCCTTCCGCTCACCGACGGAGAGACTCTTTTTACGCCCGGAAGTTTTCCGATCGCCTCCACATCCTGGAAAGTGAAACGTGTTACCGCCCCCGCCTCCATGGCTATACCGTGCACTTTCTGAGAACCGGCTCTCACCGTCAATAGGTTTGAACCGAGCGACGCCAGGGTTTGCGTGATAGATTCTTTTGCGCCCGTACCCAGGGCAAGCATGGCTATGACCGCGGCAACTCCTATTAATATGCCGAGCATGGAAAGGATCGATCGCATTTTATGAGAGGCTATCGACCGGAACGCCTGCTTGAAATGATCCGCAAGCTCCGCCCGTTTCATTTTAACGCTTTCTTCGGATAGAATATTTTCGATTGAAATATTTGCCGATGCCGGCCGGGCCTTCCCGGAGACAGGCTTCACTATATCGTCCGAAATAATCTTTCCGTCGCGCATCTTGATTATACGCCTGGCGTGTTCGGCAACCTCCTCTTCGTGGGTAACGAGGATGATGGTCTTGCCCTGCGCGTTAAGGCCTTCCAGTATCGCGATGATCTCATCCTGACTTTTCGTATCAAGATTACCTGTCGGCTCGTCGGCCAGAATGATCGGAGGCTCATTTACGAGAGACCGGGCGATGGCGACGCGCTGCTGTTCGCCGCCGGAAAGTTCATTGGGGCGATGCGATACCCTGTGCGACAGGCCGACACTCTTTATCTTCTCTATCGCTTTTTCTCTCAGATGGCGAAGCCCTGCGTAAATAAGCGGAAGCTCCACGTTCTCCAGAGATGTCACCCGGGCCAATAAGTGAAACTGCTGGAAGATAAAACCCATCAGGTGATTTCTCAAAACAGCCAACTGATCATCGGTAAGCTTCGTTACGTCTTTACCCCCTAAATGATATCCTCCTGCATCGGGCCTGTCCAAAAAACCCAAAAGGTGAAGAAGCGTCGACTTGCCGGAGCCGGAAGGGCCCATAATGGCGACGAATTCTCCGGGTTCTATTTTTAAAGATACCCCCTGCAGGGCCGCCACTCCGATCTTGCCGGTCTTATAGGTTTTGGTTATAT
>JAPLMI010000174.1 GCA_026387115.1 Candidatus Omnitrophota bacterium
CATAATAGTAAGCCCGCGCCCCGATTATACTTATCCTGTTGCAGGCAATCCTGGCGGGCATACAGACACACCGTGGATATTTACTTATTGATAGTGAACCCCGTGCTCGCCCTAGAAAGAAAAGCCGAGGGAGCGGCAGGACCCGTAAAATTTCTATTGTGCGAACATAACGAGGCTTAGGTTTTAGAGGAGATATTCATGAAGATCGGACTGATAGGATTGCCGCAGGTGGGAAAGAAGACGCTTTTCGAACTCTTGACGCATCATAAGCCGTCGGAGAAAGAGATCGTCTCCGGTAAACCGATCAAGGGCGTAGTCGAGATAAAAGACCCGAGATTCGATAAGCTCGTTGCGGCCTACAAGCCGAAGAAGGAAGTGCGCGCGAGGATCGACATAGAGACGCTTCCCAGAATAGAAAAGGACACGATCGCGAAAGGCGAGATATTCGCCGATATAAACGAACTTGACGCGATATGCCATGTCGTAAGGAATTTCAAAGATGATTCTGTCTACCACGTTGACGGCTCGATCGACCCGAAGCGCGACATCGACTTCGTGAACGCCGAGCTCATCCTGCACGACCTCATCTTTATCGAGAAGCGGATGGAGAGGCTCGAGAAGACGATAAAACAGACTAAGGAAGAGGCCGCGACTAAAGAAAGAGAAATTTTGTCGAAACTGAAGGCGCATCTTGACAAGACGCTTCCCTTAAGGCTCCTGGATATCGGCGCGGATGACAAAAAACTTATTTCAAGTTATCCCTTTGTGACGCGGAAGGATATGATAGTAGTTCTCAATGTCTCCGAGGGCGACCTTAAAAAAACGGAGCTTCTCGAACAGCTGAAAGAGGAGCTCGAACCCCCGAAGATAGACGTGATGCAGGTCTCCGCGAAGGTGGAGTCGGAGATCGCCGGTCTTGAATCGGAGGAAGAGCGGAAGGAATTCCTCTCTTCCCTCGGCATAGAGGAGCCTGTCGTCTTTATTCTTACGCGCGTCCTGCTAAAGGCTTTAAACCTGATATCCTTTTTTACCGTAGGCGAGGACGAAGTGAGGCAGTGGACGATCAGGCGCGGCTCGTCGGCGCCCGCGGCGGCCGGCGCGATACATTCGGACCTCGAGAAGGGATTCATAAGGGCGGAAGTGATGAAGTACGGTGATTTTACCGCGCTGGGCACAGAGCATAAAGTCAAGGAGGCGGGCAAGCTTTATCTGAAGGGCAAAGATTACATAGTTGAGGACGGGGATATAATCAATATAAGGTTCAGTGTCTAAGATTGACCATTCGGTCAGTTTGCTATATCCCGAGGCCTCTGGCCGAGGGAAAAAAACAGATTGAAGCGCCGACGCTGATATGATAGGATGATAATATGAGAAAGATTATTGTACTGCCGCTTATTATCGGCCTTACGTTCGGATTGTATGCCTGCGCCAAAAAGCCTTCCGATGATGACAGGGTGCTCGCCAAGGTAAGCAATAAATTTATTACTGTAAAAGATTTTAAAGCGCGGATAGCGAAGATACCGCCGTACTACCGGAACATAGTAGAGAAGGATAAAAAGAGATACCTGGACGAAGTGATAATGCAGATGCTGTGTTACGAAGAGGCCGTAAGAAAAGGTATAGACAGGGACAGTGAGATCCGGGAAGTAATTAACGAGGCCAGGAAAAAGATATTAATAGCGAAACTTATCAAGGATGAAGTTGAAGACAAGGTGAGCGTCTCCGAAGACGAAATAAGGAATTTTTTCGAAGCGCATAGAGATGAATTTAAAACACCGGAACTATGGCGGGCGTCTCATATATTGGTAGCCGATGAGAAAGAGGCAAGGGCGCTTCTCGACGAATTGGCCGGGGGCGCGAATTTTGAAGACCTGGCGAGAAAGCATTCCTCCGACGCGACCGCAAGCCGCGGAGGCGACGTCGGCTATTTCAGAAGGGGACAGGTTGTGCCGGATTTCGAAAAGGCGTGCATGAAGTTAAACGTGGGCGAGACGAGCCCCATCGTCCGGACGCAGTTCGGGTATCATATAATTAAACTCACCGATAAGAAAGAGTCAGGGCTGCAGGGTTATGATGAAGCGAAGGGCTCCATAGAGAATG
>JAPLMI010000129.1 GCA_026387115.1 Candidatus Omnitrophota bacterium
AGCGGCAGGCCCTGAAAAATTTAGCTAACTGGTAGGAGATTGGCATGAAAGATATCAGATTTGACTTCAATAATATGATGGAGCACGCGGTGGGGCCGAAGCACGGGGTCACGGAGAAAGAGCTGAAGAAAATAGCCGCCCAGGCTGCAAAGGCCTATAAGCACATACAAAAGATCACAGCCTGTGAAAGAAACCGCGTCAATATAGGGCTGGAATGGACGAGGCTTCCTTTCCAGGATAAGAAATTTATAGACTCAATCCAGAAACTCGGCGACGAGATAGCTTCAAAATACGAAAATGTCGTTTCTCTGGGCATAGGCGGCTCTTACCTGGGGTTGAAGGCCGCGCAGGACGCGTTGGCCGCGCCGTACTATAATGAATTCGTAAAAGAGCGGAAGGGGAGGCCGAAAATTTATTTCGACGGGAACAACCTCGACCCCGACACCCTCAGCGCGTTAACCAGGAATCTCGATCCCCACAAGACATTCGTGATAGTGATATCGAAGTCAGGCGAAACCACCGAGACCAAGGCAGCCTTCGCAATAATAGAAAATTGGCTGAAGAGAGAGGTTGGCACAAAATTCGGCAGGCAGATCTTCGCCATAACCGATCCGAAATCCGGGACGTTGAGAAAAAAAGTGGATAGCCAACAGGCCGAAGACGGCTTGAGTTTCAGGAATATGCCTGTAATGAAAGGGGTCGGAGGGAGGTTCTCCGAGCTTAATATAGGCCTTCTTCATCTGGCGATAGCCGGTATTAAAATACAGGATGTCTTAGACGGAGCTCGTGCGATGGCAGGAAGATGCGCCGTGCCGGACCTGGCAGGTAATCCGGCCCTCATGTACGCGGCCCTCCACACTATCCTATACAGGAAAAAGGGTAAATCTATCGCGGTCATGATGCCCTTCTCCGAAAAACTGAAATCGACGGCGGATTGGTACGTTCAGCTGCTTGCCGAAAGCCTCGGAAAAAAATACAGCCGTGCGAAAAAAATTGTAAACATAGGAAGGACGCCTATATCGGCCCGCGGCACAAACGACCTTCACTCGATACAGCAGAATAATATCGAAGGCGAAAATAATAAAGCCGCGACATTCGTAAGAGTCGAGCGATTTGCGAACGACATCAAGCTTGAAGGAACTGGAGATTTTCTCTCGGGCAACTACTATTCGAAGCTTCTCGGCCTGGCGGAAGAGGCGACCGAGTGGGCGCTTACCAAAGAGCGCAGGCCAAATTGCGCTATAACCATACCCGAGATCTCGCCATACTGTTGGGGCGGCCTCATATTCTTTTTCGAGATGGCCACGGCTTATGAGGGAGAGCTCCTCGATATAAACGCATTCGATCAGCCGGGAGTGGAAGGGTACAAAAACTATATGTTCTATAAGTTACGCAAGCCCGGATTACCCGACGAAATAAAAAAATCTATTGAAGAAAATCCTTTAGTAAAGAAAAAAAGGTTTATAATTTGACGGCCGGATGATATAATTAATCAAAACAGAGGAGGGTGTCATGAGAATATTGGGGTTAAATCTTTTTACGCTGGTGAATTTTGTTTTGAGCTTTTTGATATTCGCTTTTGGCTGCTGGTCATACATAAAAACTAAAAATAAGGCGCCTTTTTATATCGGCGTCGCGTTCGGATTATTCAGCCTGTCTCATTTGATGTCGCTCGTGGGGATACAGAGGGACTTCAGGGATACGCTCATACTTATAAGGGCATTCAGCTACTTCATCGTGCTCACGACGCTCTACCGTATGGGGAGGAAAAGTGTTTAGGGAAAAGATTAAGGTATTCGACTGCACCATACGCGACGGCGGGCTCGTCAACAACCATAAATTCGACCACAGATTCGTACGCGAGGTGTATAAGGCGCTGTCCGAGGCCGGCGTTGATTATATGGAGATCGGCTACAAGAACGCGAAATCTCTTTTCTCACCGAAAGATTACGGGGCGTGGAAATTTTGCGATGACGGCGATATAAGAAAGGCGACCGACGGGATAGAGTCGAACACTAAAGTATCGGTCATGGTGGATGTCGGACGCGTTGACATCGAAGATGTTAAACCGCGCAAAGAAAGCCCGGTACACATGATAAGGGTCGCCTCATATGTAAAGGATATAGATAAA
>JAPLMI010000054.1 GCA_026387115.1 Candidatus Omnitrophota bacterium
ATTCCAGCCCATGTGCGGAATCTTGAGGCGCGTGTTTTTGAATTTGAACCTCTTAACCTCGCCCCTCAATAAACCAAGCCCTTTTACCCCAGGCGCTTCTTCGCTCTTCTCGAACAACAGCTGTAAACCAAGGCAGAGGCCAAGAAAAGGCTTGCCGTCCGCTATCGCATCCTTGATCGGTTGAATAAGCTTACGCCGCTTCAATTCCCTCATCGCGTCGCCGAATGCGCCAACGCCGGGGAACACCAGCTTGCCGCACTTCTCAAGATCGGCCGGTTTAGATGTGACGAGAGTCTTCGCGCCGGCAACCTCAAGCGCCTTCTGGACGCTGCGCAAGTTTCCCATCCCGTAATCTATTACTGCAATCATTAATCTATCGTCCCTTTGGTAGACGGCACGCCAATTCTACGCGCATCGATCTGAGTCGCTTCGTCGAGCGCGATGCCGAACGCCTTGAAGACGGCCTCCAGCACATGGTGCAGGTCGTTACCCGAATATATCTCGATATGAAGATTTATGTTGGCGTTCTTCGCGAACGTGTCAAGAAAGTCTTTTCCGTCTTCTATCGAATAACCTTCCGAGGCGAGTGAGGCGGCGTAAGGCGGCACCCTCCAGATAAACGCATACCTTCCGCCGATATCGATCACGGCTTTCGCCTCGGCCTGATCCATAGGCACCTCTTTCGACCCGTATCTCTTTATCCCTTTGCAATCGCCGAGCGCCTCTTTGAAGGCCTTGCCCAGGCATATCGCGACGTCCTCATTCGTGTGATGCGCGTCGACGTTGAGGTCACCCTTGGCCGAAAGCGCAAGATCGAACAACCCATGAAACGCGAATAGCGTCAGCATGTGGTCGAGGAATCCGATCCCTGTCTTTATATCGGCCTTGCCCTTACCGTCGATCGCAAGCTTTCCGGCTATGTCGGTCTCCGTCGTCCTGCGTTTTATTACAGCACCGCGAATTTTCTTTTTCATTACCCCTCCTACATCCTAAATTATTCAAACCTCGCCTTGACCGAGTCCAAATGCTTCGACAGTTTCTCGATACCCGCTATCTTCTCGAGCGGCTCGCGTATCTTCTCGAGCGCCTTCTTCGTATACGACAATATGTGCGAGCTCTTGTAGAAGTCCGACAGCCCCAGCCCTGAGAAGAATCTAGCGCTTCCGCCTGTCGGAAGGACGTGGCTCGGGCCGGCGACGTAATCGCCAACCGCCACCGGCGTGTACGGCCCGAGGAATATCGCGCCCGCGTTCGTTATCTTCTTCGCGATCTTCTTGGGATTATTCGTCAATATCTGTAAATGTTCCGCGGCAAGCATATTCGCGACATCCGCCGCCTCGTCCATATTCTTGACCAGGACCACATAGCCTCTGATATTTTCTTTCTTAAGCGCTTTCGCCAGTTTTTTAGAATTCGTTATTAAAATTGCCAGCCCCATGAAGTGCTCCGCCTGCGCCTCGAGGTCCGCCTTTATGAAATTGACGTTTGAAAGCTGGTTCGCTATTATAACGACTTCCGTCGGGCCCGCGAGCATATCGATATCGCAATATCCGAACACCTGCCGCTTGGCCTCGGTGACATACGCGTTGCCGGGGCCTACGATCTTATCCACTTTCTGAATGGTCTTCGTCCCGAACGCGAGCGCCGCGATCGCCTGGGCGCCGCCTATCTTGTATATCTCATCGACCTTCAGAAGGTCCGCGACTACGAGGATGTGCGGATCGACTGATTTATACTGGTTCGGCGGCGTTACTAAAACTATCTTCTTCACGCCCGCCATCTTCGCCGGAATGACGGTCATGTAAACGCTCGATACGAGCGGCACCGTTCCGCTCGGGACGTACACCCCGACCCTGTCGAGAGGCGATATCTTTTCGCCCAGCAGCACTCCGTCGGCGTCCTTGATCTTCCAGGATTTCTTGAGCTGTTTTCGATAAAATTTGTTTATATTCTCAAGGACGACTTTAAGGGTCGATACAAATTCCGGCTTGATATCCTGATAAGCGCCCGAGATCTCGCATGCCGAGACCCTGAGGTCTTTAGGCGCGAGTTTGACGCGGTCGAACTTCTTCGTATATTTTATAACCGCCTCGTCGCCGCCCATTTTCACGTTCTCTATGATCTTTCGCGCGCTCTCGGATATGCGCTTATTGCGCCCGGTTCCTCTATCGCAAAGTTTCTGGAACTGTTTTGAACCGACCCTTACAAGTTTCATTTGAGCCTCTCCTTTATAGTTACTAAGATCTTACTCATGGCATCCGCCAATTTCGCGGGCGATTTTCCGCCTCCCTGCGCGAAATTCGGTTTTCCGCCGCCTGAGCCGTCGACGAGGCCCGCAAGAAGTTTCGCGATCTCGCCCGCCGACACATTCTTTTTAACAATATCATCTGTGACGGAGGTAATAAAAGATACCTTGTCGTCACTTTGTGTGGCGAGGATCACGACCACGGACTTCTCTTTTTCCTTGATCTTATCGCTTAAGGCCCTCAGGCCTTCCATATTTATCCCCTCTATGATTTCAGCTATGACCCTGGCGCCGCCAAAGACTTTCGCCCTGGCGATAAATATATCGAGCTTTCCGGCATCCTCTTTCAGCCTTGCGTTCATCCGCTTCTTCTCTTCTTCTTTCTCGTTTTCTGCTTTCAGCTTCCGGTTTTCGACCTCTTTCTGCCCGGCTATCCAGTTTCGAGCCGCCTCACCGGTCATCGCTTCTATGCGCCGCACGCCTGAGGCGATGGAACTTTCGCTCGTGATCTTAAATAGGCCTATCTCTTTCGTGTTATCGACGTGTGTGCCGCCGCAAAGCTCCTTCGACACGTCACCCACAGTCACAACGCGCACTTTATTGCCGTATTTTTCGCCGAAAAGCGCTATCGCTCCATCTTTCTTGGCGCTCTCGATATCCTTTACCTCTTTCTTGACTGTGATCGCCTTTTTGATAAATTCATTCACAAGATCTTCGGTCCTCGCGACCTCGCGGTCTTCCATCTTCTTCATATGAGTAAAATCAAATCTTAGATGTTCGGCGTCGACCAGAGAGCCTGTCTGCTTTACGTGCTCACCCAGAACTTTTCGCAAAGCCGCCTGTAAAAGATGAGTAGCGGTATGATTCGCCATAACCTTAACTCTAACAGCCTCATCTATCTCAACCTTCGCCGTTTCGCCTTTCGATATTCGCCCCCGCAGCATTTTGCCGATGTGGACGATCGCCTCGCCTATCTTTTTGGCGTCTTCAACTTCCATTGAACCGGATTTGGTTTCGATCCTGCCCCAATCACCGGCCTGGCCGCCTGACTCGCCGTAAAAAGGCGTCTTGTCTAAAATAATTTCGCCGCCTTCGAGCACAGCCATGACCTTCGCCTCGGCATGCGCTTTCTCATAACCGAGGAACTCCGTCCTCAATCCCAGCGCCTCGACCTTTTTCGCGAATGTCTCCGAGAATATCTCGCCTTTTATCTTAGTCCTGGAGCGCGATCTCTCTCTTTGCTTATCGAGCAGCTTTTCAAAACCATCCCTGTCGATCTTTAATTTAAATTTTTCGGCCGCTCCTTCCAGCATCTCATAAGGTATCCCATAGGTGTCATAAAAGTTAAACGCGAGCCCGACTAGGCTGCCGCCGTCTTTGTCCCCGGCGATACCCGCAAAAACTTCTTCAACTTTCGGAAGCTGCGCCTGGACCATATTTATAAAATTCTCTTCTTCCTTCTTAACAATAAGCGCGATGTCGTCTCTCTTTGTCTTTAATTCCGGATAGGCGGCGCACATAACTTGAGAGACCGCGCTGACCAACTTATATAAGAACGGTTCCTTGATCCCGAGATCGTTCGCGTATGTGCTCGCGCGCCTTATGAGTTTACGCACAACATAGCCGCGCTCTTCGTTCGACGGCATCACGCCGTCCGCAATGCAGAACGTCACCGCGCGGATGTGATCAGCGATCGCATTTAATTGTATTGCGTATTGCGTATTGC
>JAPLMI010000023.1 GCA_026387115.1 Candidatus Omnitrophota bacterium
GGGCGCAATGCCCCTGTGGCTCGCGCCGACCCAATGTGTTATAATACCGGTCTCGGAGAAGGCCATCGAATACGCCAAACAGATCGAATTTCTGCTGGCGGCGGCGGACTTAAGGGTAACGCTCGACGCGAGGAACGAAAGGCTTCAGAAAAAGATCCGGGACGCCGAGGTCGAAAAGATGCCGTATATGGTGATCATCGGCGAAAAAGAGGCCTCCGAAGGGACCCTTTCGATAAGGTCGAAGGCCGAGGGGGATATCGGCAAAAAAGAGATAGAGGAATTTATACAGATGCTGAAGAAAGAGATAGAGGAAAAGGTCAGGTAGGTCCTTCGGCGGCTACAATGCTCCCATTGGTCGCATTGTTTAACGCCGCCTCAGGATCAATTTTGCTTTGCAAAATAGGAGGTGGGGATATCGCTAAGAAAGACTTGAGGATAAATAGCAGGATAAGAGTAAAGGAAGTGCGCGCGGTAGGCGAGGAGGGCGAGCAGCTCGGCGTGTTGCCGACGCAGGAGGCGTTGAGGCGGGCTGAGGAAGCGGGGCTTGACCTCGTCGAGGTCGCGCCGACGGCCGTTCCTCCGGTCTGCAGGATAATGGACTATTCGAAGTATAAATACGAGCAGGAGAAACGCGAGAAAGAAGCGCGCAAGAAACAGAAGATAGTTCACATAAAAGAGATAAGGCTCGGCCCGAAGATAGGAGAACACGACTACCAGTTCAAGCTTCATAATCTGACGGAATTCTTAAAAAGAGGCGACAAGGTAAAGATCACCATGATGTTCAGGGGCAGGGAGATGGCGCACGTGGACCTGGGCAGGAAGATCCTCGACAGAGTGTCGAGCGACATCTCCCAGATAGGCGAGATAGAGGAGCCTCCGAGACAGGAGGGCCGGTTCATCAATATGGTGATCAGGGCGAAATAGGAGAAACAATGCCGAAACTGAAAACGAACAGAAGCGTCAGGAAAAGGATGCGAATAACCAAGACCGGCAAGGCAAAGCGTTTCAAGGCCGGGAGAAGGCATCTATTGACCGGAAAAAGATCAAAGAGAAAGAGGCTTTTGGGAAAAGCGGCCTTTGTGGCAAAAGGACAGATGAAAACCATAAATAAATTATTGCCATACGGAGCGTAGTATAGCAAATCGGAGGAGACGATGAGTAAGGTAAAGTACAATGTCGCAAGAAAAAAACGCGTAAAGCGCGTAATGAAGGCGGCAGAAGGCCAATGGGGCGGAAGGTCCCGTTTTTATAAACGCGCCAAGGAATCGGTAGCCAAGGGGATGATGTACAGCTACAGGGACCGGAAGGCGCGCAAACGCAACTTCCGCGCGTTGTGGATCGCGAGGATCAACGCCGGCTGTAGATCACACGGCATATCCTATTCGCGGTTCATCCAGGGGCTGAAGAAGGCGAAGATACTTTTAAACAGAAAGGTCCTGGCGGATCTGGCGGTATCTGACGCGAAGGCATTCGCGAAGCTGGTAGAGGCAGCGAAGATATAGTACAATGCGCGAAAAAATATTGCAGATAGAACAGGAAGCACTGAATGAAATAGCGTCTTCTTCCGGCGACAAAACCGCGTTAGAGGCCCTGCGCATAAAATATCTCGGCAGAAAAGGCATCGTCGCCGAGCTCTTTAAGAAGATGGGCGCGTTGCCGGCCGGCGAACGTCCGGAGGCCGGTCAGCTGATCAATGCGCTGAAAAACAGCCTTACGAAGGCGCTGGACGAAAAATTGATATCCGCATCCGGAGTAGAAGAGGCGAAGGACAGGATCGACATAACGCTGCCGGGCGTCTCTCAAAGGCTCGGCAGACTCCATCCCATCACAAAGACCATACAGGAGATCTGCGACATATTCATTTCTTTGGGCTTCAGGGTCGTGGAAGGCCCGGAGATAGAGACCGAACACTATAACTTCGAGACGCTCAACATCCCCCTTGAACATCCGTCGAGAGACGCGTTTGATACATTCTATCTTAGAACTGACGAGTTAACGGAAAAACCAAAAAACGGAAAAACGGAAAAACTTTTACTGCGAAGCCACACATCTCCGGTCCAGACGCGTTTCATGGA
>JAPLMI010000034.1 GCA_026387115.1 Candidatus Omnitrophota bacterium
AAGGAAGTCTTCGAATTCGGGATGGCGGACATAGGGAAGGTGCGCCTGAAGGACTATCGCAAGGTAACCTTTCGGCATAAAAAATTATTCTGTCTTTCTTGTTACTATAGGGGTTATGCGGCGTTTGTCGACGCCGTCAGAGGAGGTTGCCTCGACAGGTATCACCTGTTTTCCGTCCGGCAGGGCAAATCTTAAAGTGAACGTCCCGTCGGGCCTCAAATTTATCTCTTTACCCTGAACGGTAAGTTTCGCGTCAGGCTCTGTCGCTCCGTATACTATAAGCTCCGTATTCACTACCAGCCAGAATTTCCGCTCTTGCGGCTTCCTGTAAAAAGAGGCGGCGCTCGATATGCCGCCCGAGGTGATCTGCTCTTCGAGGCGTTTCTTCAGCGCCTCCCTCACTTCGAGGGAGCCTTTTCCGACGCCGAATCCGCCTGACAGGCCGAACATCTTCCAGTACTCATCTTCCGGCATCATCCATTCGGCATCGAGAACATCCGACATTCCGAAACGCGGAGTCTTAACAACGTTCGACCGCGCCAGCATATAAAAATTGCCCTTGTTCGATACTATGCCGATATCAACGATCCAGGCCCTGTCGGGCATATTGACATTGATATACCAGTTATTGGCAAGCCCTTTTAAATCTATATCGAAGTAGGTGTGCGCGTTTTTGCCGTTAAAATTTACGTCCGTGACATCATAGATGCGCAAGACCGATTTCTCAACCCTCTCTCCCGCCGACTCTATTTTCCTTACCGTCTCGTCCTCTTTGTCGCGCCTGATCTCCCAATATGAAAATATCCACCACGGGTCCCTCGTGAGAAGGACTATTTTATTATCTCCGTAACCCGGCGGGAACCTGAACTGCTTCCTCTGGCCTACTCTCAATCCCGGAGTCATATAGATCGCCCCCTTTAAAAAACGGCTTTATTCGTCAGAGGGTGTTTCAACCGGCTGTTCCGCGGCCTTATCTTCTTCCGGCATGGCGGCAGGCGGCGCTTCCTCTTCCTCTTTCTCGACTATTACCGACTTCGCGATATTAAAACCGTCTTTCGGCAGATAGACCGCGTCGATCCAATCGCCCTGTTTTATATCTTTAAGCGAGGCCGCGTTCTCCATCTTCGTATCCTTATCGATAACTATATCCGCCGTCTTCTCCTCGTCATTGTCATAATCGTAATACTGAAGTTTTATGGAATTCGCTGCTTCATCTGTCGATTTTACCTCCCCGTAGATCGACATCTCCTCGGGCTGCAGCACGGCTTCATTGGCAGGTTCGGCAGGCGTAACGAGAGGGGCGGTTTCAGCGGGTGTCGGCGCAGGAGCAGGTTCTTTACTTTCCTGTGAAAATACAGGTATCGCGATCAAAGTTAAGGCCGCGATTAACGTTAATACGACAAGAGATCGTTTCATGCGCATCCTCCTCTTTATTTGTCTACTAATTTATATACCATAATTATACCTGAAAAGTCAAGATGAACTTAGGGGGTAAGCTTCCTGCCGTTTTTGTCGAATATAGGCGCTCTCGCGAGCGAATGTTTCTGCAGGAAATATTTTAACGCGGTATTCAATACGCCGCAGCCATAAGCAACGCTTCTGGAAAAGCTGATCGAGGAAGAATCTTTTGTGTAGGCGCAAGGCGAGGTAATCTCGCCCACTCTATAGCCGAAGTAAAAAGCCTGCAGCAGCATCTGATTATCAAAAATGAAGTCGTCTGAAT
>JAPLMI010000133.1 GCA_026387115.1 Candidatus Omnitrophota bacterium
GATAATCTCCCGCCTCGGTCAAAAGCTCTATCGCAAGCTTATCGTGGAGCCTGGCCGCCTCTATGACCGTGTTGAGCGAAATGCTGTCTATTTTGCCGTTAACAAGCTCAAGGATGCCGGAATGGCCGTTCTTTTTCTGGCTCAGCCGGGACTTCGCGCGCGAAGAAATTCCCAGGTCTATACCCCTCGACCTGAAACCGCATCCGTAATCATATTTTGCCCAGCAGCTATCATCCTTATAGTCGGGCGACGGAGGATTTATGTTCAGCTCCCCGGCGCTCTTCGAGGCGCCGTAATATAATTCGCCGTTAAGTATCAGCCCCGAGCTCGAATCGGAACACATATAAAGTATGTTCTCGGCATCCTGGCTCAAACCCAGCCCCATCCACTTCTCTCCCAGGGCGCCGGCCGTAGCGTCATGCTCTACGAGCGTGGGCACGTTAAACTCTCTTTCGATGACGGATTGAAGCGCGCTGTAACTGAATACGCCGCCTTTTTCGACCGCGTATCTCACGGTGCCTTTATACCTGTCAAGGACACCCCATATCGCTATCCCGACGCCCTTCACCCTCGCTTTTTCAACTTTAGATCTGGCATAAATGTCCCGGAGGACGCCTGCTATCCTATTTATAAAATTTTCCTGGGATTCTTCCTCTTTTTTTATCTTTATCTTGCATATGATCTTTCCGGCGGTATCGACCAGCGTGCCGACGAGGGAAGAATCTTCCGTGATATGCGGCGAGCCGAGGTCCATGCCGATCGTGTATCCGAATTTTGGATTGATCTCCAGAAGCTCAGGCCTCCTTCCGCCCGTGGATACATCGTATCCCTTTTCGAGGACGAGCCCTTTCGAGATGTAATCGTCTATGTAGTTGGATATCGTTACGATATTAAGGTGGGTGATCTTTGATATTTCGGCCCTGGATACCTCCCTGGTCCTTCTGATGATGTCGAGTATGGCAAGGTTGCGCCGTTCTTTTTCAGTAAAGCGTTCGTTCCTTAAGACGCCTTCCCGCAACGCCATATATCACCATCCTGACTGAATTATAAAAATCTACCAGCTTGACTCGAGATATATCACGCCGAAAGTCTTACCGCCTTTGAATCCGCCCTTCATGAGCGCCCAGTTCGAGACATATCTTATCCAGCACCATTTTAAAAATTTACTGCGAGGCGAAAGCCCAAACATCGGCCTGAAATACCTGTATTTAAAGAACGCGGCAAGCGCCAGCCATATCCAAAGCCAGACCGTCAGGTTACGCGTTAACAACGTCTGTAATAAGTTTACCACAAAAGCGAGGCAGAACAAGTGCATAAAATGATAATCCCCTATATAGATAATACCTCTTACCGGAAAGGGTATTACGAACGTTATGTAGTTTGGCGTGTACTGGAACTGTATCTCGATGGCCTTTTTGGCGTGTTTCAGGACCGCGAGCGGATGGCCGAATCCGTATCCGTACAACTGCTTGCAGTACGCCTGAAGCGTCACCCTGTGCATATGGTCGACTATGGCGGACGGTTTGTAATAAAGCCTGAAGCCTTTTTTCAGGATCCTCAAGCTGAAGTCGACGTACTCGCTCGTTATCTCGTGCCAGAACTCGCGTCCGACGGCATCCGCCGCCTCTTTGCTGACAGCGGCATTCGCCGTCGCGAAGAACGGGCTGTGGATATTGCCGTTCACTTCCGAAGGAAGGTCCTGCGTGATGCCGGGATAGTAGCCTTCTTCCGTCATAAGGCACCTGCCGGCCACCGTCAGGAATTTCGTCTGTTCGCAATAGGACTCGACATCGTTATTAGGATCGGTTCTGAGCGTGTGTATCTCACCACCGACCATGCCGATAGCCGGATCTTTCAGGAACGGTTCCAGAAGCTTACTCGCCCAGTCTTTTCTCGGAGCGCAGTCGCCGTCGGTGAAGAGGATGTA
>JAPLMI010000157.1 GCA_026387115.1 Candidatus Omnitrophota bacterium
CGAGCCATATCATAGAACAGCCGGAGTTCAAGGATTTAAAGAAGCTCACCACGCTTCTCAGGTCTCTGGAAGAAAAGAGGGGCATACTTGACCTTTTGAGCGGCGACTCTGAGGACGACCGCCTGACAATTCACATCGGTAAAGAGAATAAGCTGAATTACCTGAGCGAATGCAGCATCGTGACCCGCGGGTATAAGAAGAAAGGCAAGGTCACGGGCCGCGTAGGCGTTATCGGCCCGAAGAGGATGGTCTATGAAAGGGTCATCCCGGCGGTAGAATATTTGGCCGAGACGGTTACCGGAATACTGGACGAATTGGAAGTGTAGGAAACCATGGCGGAAAAAGAGACAAAAAACAACAAGACGAACGGCGACAAAGTGACCATCTCCAAGGAAGAGTACGATCATCTTTTGGTCAAGTCCAAGGAGGCGGACGACCTGCAGGATAAGTTCCTGAGGGCGCACGCGGAATTCGAAAACGCGAAGAAACGCCTCGAGAAGGACAAAATAGATTATCTGAGATTCGCCAATGACAGTTTTTTACTGGAATTTCTGCCGATACTCGACAGCCTGGAGATCGCCGAGAAACACATAAAGGAAGCGAAAGATTTCAAGGCGGTCCAGGAAGGCGTCGACATGATCCAGCTCCAGATACAGAAATTTTTGAAGGATATAGGCGTTGAGAGGGTAAAGACAGTAGGCGAGAAGTTCGATCCGCATATGCACGAGGCGGTCGAGACTGAAGAGGTAAAAGATAGGGATGATGGTTTGATATTACAGGAATTGAAGCCGGGATACAGGGTCAACGGGAGATTGTTGCGTCCGGCTTCTGTTAAAATTTCGAAGAAAAAATAAGGGGGAAAATATGGCAAAAGTGATAGGGATAGACTTAGGGACTTCGAATTCAGCTGCGGCGCACATGGAAGCGGGGCGTCCCGTGATAATTCCGTCCGCCGAAGGCGCGGGGGTGGCGAGCGGGAAAGCGTTCCCTTCGTTCGTGGCGTTCACTAAGGACGGACAGAAGCTCGTAGGAGAGCCCGCTAAAAGGCAGGCATCCATAAATCCGGAAGGCACGATATTTGCCGCGAAACGGAAGATGGGGACCGATTTCAAATATAAGGTTTACGGAAAAGAATATACCCCTCAGCAGATCTCCGCGTTTATCCTGCAGAAGATAAAACAGGATGCGGAGAACTACCTCGGCGATACGGTAAACGAGGCCGTTATCACGTGCCCGGCATATTTCAACGACAATCAAAGGCAGGCTACCAAAGACGCGGGCGAAATCGCCGGCTTAAAAGTTTTGAGGATAATCAACGAGCCGACGGCCGCATGCCTTGCGTACGGCCTCGATAAAGCCGGAAAAGAGCAGAAGATAATGGTATTCGATCTTGGCGGCGGCACACTTGACGTCACGATTCTCGAAATGGGATGGGATGACGAGCATAAGGCGGCGACATTCGAGGTAATATCGACGTCCGGCGACACTCAGCTTGGCGGGACCGACATG
>JAPLMI010000141.1 GCA_026387115.1 Candidatus Omnitrophota bacterium
CGTGGTCCACATCGAGCAGCGTTCCTTGAGCGCCCTCGAACATCAAGGCCTTCCCCTTCTTTATCGCGTCGTTCAGCATCACTGTCGTATTCGATACGTAATTTTTGATCGCTTTGGCATAACCCAGATATTCGCTATATATCAAGTCGAAGGAGAAGGGCTTGACGTTATAAATTTTCGAAAGAATCGTGTTCTTCTCTTCAAGGTTGGCCCGGAGTTTCTCTTCAAATAGTTTTTCATCCAATAGGTCTGCGATCCTTATGCCGGACCTGGCGACCTTGTCGGCATAGCACGGCCCGATGCCTTTCTTGGTCGTGCCGATCTTTTTCTGCTTCTGTTCTTTCAGCTCATCCAGCTTCCTGTGATACGGAAATATCACGTGCGCGTCCTCACTGATGAAGAGCCTGCCGTCGACATCGATACCTTTTTTCTCGAGGGTCGCTATCTCATCAAGGAGAGCCTTGGGGTCAACGACGACACCGTTTCCGATCACGCAGGTTTTTTTTGGATGCAGTATGCCGGACGGGATCAGATGAAGTATGAACTCGTCCGCTCCGATCACCACGGTGTGGCCTGCGTTATTTCCGCCCTGATATCTTACGATATAGTCCACCTTCGGGGCATAGATATCGGTCACCTTGCCCTTGCCTTCGTCGCCCCACTGCGCTCCCAGAATTACGATATTCGACATGTTCCTATCCTTATCTGCGCGGGGTCGCCGGCAGTCTCGGCGGTTGCGGCACCGAAGGATGCGCTGGCGGTTTCGGCTGTTGCGGCACCGAAGGAGGCACCGGTACGGAAATTCTCGGTGGCTGCGGCGGCAGGGCAGGCACTCGGGACACTCCGCCTCCCGCCGGGGCAGTAAGCCGCTGGTTACGCCTTATGTTTTCGAGCTGTCGGTTCAACCTGTTCGTCCTGATCCTTGTGGCTTCCTGACGCACCCTGTAAAATATCTTGCCCAGTTTTTCTTTATCAAGCTCTTCCGGTTTTAAACCATCGAAAGCGTAGAACGACTCGCCTTTTTCTGTCACGGTCTTTTTCAGGCCCGGTATAAGGTTCAATATCTCTTCTTCGTCGTCCAGGATCTCTTTAATATCGGCTATCATCTCTTCCCTGGTATAAGCCTTTGCGGGCGGCATTACTTTTGGAACCACCGCCGGCGGAGGCACTGTCACGGCAGGTTTTGCCGCGGCCTTGACGGCCGGGGTAGCATCTTTCTTTGCAAAAGCCTTATTCTTAAGATCTATCAATTTTTTAAATATGCCCTGCTTCTCTTCGGCAAAAGAAAGGGATGAGGAGAAAAGAAAACCGAAAATGGCGGCGAAAACAACTATTTTTTTTAACATAGGCGTCCCTCTTTAACCCGTTAAGGCGACATGGTGAATATCTTACGCGCGATCTCCGGATATTTCGCTATAAAGCGCAGTTCGTCCTCGGTAAGAGGCTGTTGTGTATGCACGTTGGCGTACCTGACCAGTTCAAGGATTTTCGTAGCCTCTTTCTCGTCATTGAACTTCACTTCCAGTTTATCGTAGACGTTCCTGAAACCTTTTATGCCGCTGTATTCGCCTGCGGTGATCTGCCGGCCGGTGTCGATTATCTCCGGCTCGCCCCGGCCCAGCTCTTCGAAATCATACAGTTCGTAGTTCCTCCTATCCTTCAAAGCGCCGTCGGCGTGGATGCCGGATTCGTGCGCGAAGGCATTGGCGCCGACCCCGGGCTGATTTATCGGTATCGGCACACCGAACGCGTAGGAGACGTACTTGGCCATCTTCCACGCGTGCGACAGCTTAATACGCTCGTCAAGGATATATTTACCCCGGAACCCGCTAGAATATTTTATCGCCAAAATAACGCTCACAAGGTCGGCGTTGCCGGCCCGCTCGCCCATCCCGTTCACCGTCGTATTGATATACGCGTCAACGCCCGCGTCGACCGCGGCCTTGGCTCCCGCGACGGAACAGGCCACGACCATGCCGAGATCGTTGTGGCAGTGCAGTTCCACCGGCAGCTTAACCGCCCGGGCCAGGGCCTTGACCCTATCATAAATCGTAAACGGGTCGTCGTAACCGAGCGTATCGCAGTATCTTATTCTTTGGGCTCCCGCCTTCCGCGCGGCCTTTGAGAATTTTATGAGATAATCAAGGCCCGTCCTGGAGGCATCCTCCGCGTTGACCGCGACGTATTTAAAATTCAACTTTCTTGCGGCGTGCACACTCTCGACCATCATCTTGATGACATCGTTCTTCGTGACGCGGCCCAGGAACTTGCCATTTATCATCTGGTCCGACGTAGAGATGGA
>JAPLMI010000078.1 GCA_026387115.1 Candidatus Omnitrophota bacterium
CCACGGCCTCCCACGGATTCTGCGTCTTCTGTTTAAGCCCTAAAGATACCCTGCCATTCTCTTTATCAAAATCGAGCACCATGACTTCTATGGTATCGCCTATCGCGAGCACTTCGCTCGGGTGCGAAACGCGGCCCCAGCTCATATCCGTTATGTGCAGGAGGCCCACCATGCCGGCGCCCAGATCGACAAAGGCGCCGAAGTCCGTTATGTTGCGGACAACACCGCTTGCTATGGCGCCTTTCTGAAGGTTATCGAGGACCTTCTTTTTATCCTCATCCTTCTGCTGCATTAAGACGTCCTTGCGGGAGACGACTATATTTTTTCTCGCTTTATTTATTTTTACTATTTTGAACGGGAAGGCCTGGCCTATCATCTGATTCAGGTTTCCGAATCCGCGCAGCGCCGCGAGGCTCGCCGGCAGGAACGCCTCGACGCCGATGTTGACCATAAACCCGCCCTTCACCTTTTTCGACACCTTGCCGTCGACCACATCGCCCTCTCCGTACCTGGATACGACCATGTCCCAGCCGACAGCGCGTTCAGCCTTCTGCCTGGACAGCACCACCATGCCTGACTCATCCTCTTTCGATTCGAGATATACGTCTATCTCGTCGCCGATCTTCAGGGCCTCCGGATCCGCAAATTCGGATAGCGGTATCGTTCCTTCGGATTTATATCCTATATCCACCAGGATATCCTTAGGATTTACCGCGAGTATCCTGCCCTTCACTATCTGCCCGACCTTGACATTGGCGGATATGGACTCCTGATAGAGCCTTGCGAACTCCGACATTCCCCCTTTCGCGCCGGTATCTTCTTCTGTTTCCTGAACATCATTCTTTTCTTCAACCATTAATTACACAACCCCTTTCTTTGAAATTTGCGTGCAAATTTCATCCCGAGAACGCGACGAATAGGAGCGTTCGAGGGATCTTATTTTGTTAACTACTTTCTTAATCACCCAATCGGGCGTTGACGCGCCGCTGGTTATACCTACAACCCTGGCCGATTTCAACCAGGCATCCTTCAGCTCCTTCTCCGTCTCAATCAAGTGCGATTCTTTCGATAAATTCCGGCAGACCTCAAAAAGCCTGTTTGTGTTGGCGCTGTCTCTTCCGCCGATTATGAGCATGAGGTCCGCTTCCCTGGCAAGCGATTTGGCATAACTCTGCCGGGCCTCGGCGTCCTTACATATAGTATTGTAAACCCCAAACTCCCTGAACCCTTTCGCGGCAAGCGCCTTTACGACGTCTAAAAAATTTTTGGTGGACTGGGTGGTTTGCGATATCACGCTTACCCTGTCCGTCTTTTTTAAACCGAGTTTCCTTATATCACCTCTATTCTTAACTACAAATATATTTTTTGGAACAAAATCAACAAGCGCCTTTATCTCCGGGTGGTTCGCGTCGCCTACCACTACGATCGCGTATCCCTCCTGGCCGAGCAGCTTTACGGCAGCTTGAGCCTTCCGCACAAAAGGGCACGTAGTATCAATGATCTCAAGCCCTCTACGCCTGATCTCTAGAGCAACCCTGGGGCTCAGGCCGTGCGACGATATGATTATCGTGCCGCGCCTGATCCGCGCGGTGTCCTTTATGACTTTAAGGCCTTTTTTTGAAAGAGCGCGGACAACCTCTCTATTGTGTATGATCGAGCCAAGACTATAGATCCTGCCTTTAGTCTTGAGCGCCTCTTCGGCCATCGTTACGGCGCGTTTGACGCCGAAACAGAAGCCTATCTTTTTAGCCAGTTTTATCAGCATGCCTCTTTATTGCTTAATATAGGATAATATCTTCTCCGCAACTTCATCGATTGATAGATCTGTCGTATCAACAACAATGGCGTCACGAGCTATCTTTAGGGCGCCGACCAGCCTCTTCATGTCGGATTCATCCCTTGCGGCGACATCCCTCTTTATTGACTCCAGCTCGACGGTCTCTCCGGATTGGACAAGCTCTTTATACCTGCGCCGAGCCCTCTCGACGATACTTGCGTCAAGATAGAATTTGTAGTCGGCATCGGGAAAAACAACGGTGCCGATGTCTCTTCCCTCGAGAACAGCGCCCGACCGCTCGCCGATCGCGCGCTGTAATCCCACCATCGCTTTGCGCACTCC
>JAPLMI010000226.1 GCA_026387115.1 Candidatus Omnitrophota bacterium
CGAAGGCGGGCGCCGCTTATATAAGCCCGTTCATAGGAAGGCTCGACGACATCGGCCAGGCAGGTATGGACCTCGTCAGGAATATCAAAAAGATATACGGAAATTACGGCTTCGTAACCGAGATCATTGTGGCAAGCGTGAGAAATCCCATCCATGTTTTAGAGTCGGCCCTGGCCGGCGCCGATATAGCGACGGTGCCGTATAATGTGCTGATGTCGCTCGTCAAGCATCCTCTCACGGATGCGGGAATAGAGAAATTTTTGAAGGATTGGCAGAATGTGCCGAAAAAATAGTATAGGGTACAGCGTAATAATTTGCCTGGCGACATTTCTTTCTTCAATTGCCTGCGCCGAAGAAAAATTACCCGCCCAATTCTCCCCGAAAGAGCCGATCGTCGTTAACGGCGACAAGGTCGAATATTTTCACGAGAAGAGCACCGTCGTCGGCATCGGTAATATTTCCATAACTTATAAAGACGTCGTTCTCGTCTGTGATAAAATAACCGTATATCTGGATACGAAAGAATCTATAGCCGAGGGAAATGTCAGGGTGACCCAGAAAGACGCCTTTTTTACCGGCGAGAGGATGAATTACAATTTTGAGACGAGAAAAGGCAATATCCTTAACGGCTATGTCAACGCGAAACCTTTCTACGGAAAGGCAAAAGATGTTGACAAATTAGCCAATAAGGACCAGTTCAATCTGAACTACGGCTATATCACAACCTGCGATTACACAAATCCCCACTATCGCGTCCAATCCAAACAGGTCAAGATATATTTAGATGATAAGGTTGTGGCGAAGCATATCTTCTTTTATATCGGCAATGTCCCGGTATTCTATTTTCCCTATTACGTCCAGCCGCTGAAGCAGACGAAATCGCACATGACGGTTATCCCCGGCCGGAGCAATGAATGGGGATACTACGCGCTGACCTCGTACAGGTATTATCTGGACGATAAGAATTGCGGCGACATCCTTCTCGATTACAGGACCAAAAAAGGGCTTGCCGGGGGCATCAACCACTATTATCACATATCGGAGCTTGGAGATGGCGCTGTGAAATTTTATTATACAAAGGAAAACGAACTGGTATACGAGCAGATGGCGCCGCCGATATCAAGGTACCGCTGGCAGGTGAGACACCGCTGGGATCTGCCCGAGGAGACGGACACTTTCATGGCGCTGGAATTCAACAAATTGAGCGACAGGGACGTGATAAGGGACTATCTGTACAATGAGTATGAGGAACTGGGCAGTCAGCCGGACAATTATATCTCGTTCATCACCCAGAAGCGCGATTACTCCTCCGAGTTTTTGATACGCATGCGCCTTGATAAATTCTATGATGTCGTGGAGCGCCTGCCGGAGTACCGTATAGATATACCCAATTACAGATTATTCCAGGATATGCCGGTCTATTATCAGGCGAACGCGAGCGCCGTATATCTCAATCACGCGTTCGACAATACGAATGTAAATCCGCCCCAGAAAAACCTGAATGCCGTAAGGGTCGATACGTATAATCGGTTGTCCTATGCCGCGAGGCTCTTCAGGGCTATCAGCGTGACCCCTTACGCGGGCGTGGAGGAGACATATTATTCAAGGAACAGATGGGGTGACACGAACGTCATAAGGGGCGCGTTCTCGGCCGGCGTCGACAATTCCATAAAGTTTTACAAGATATACGAAGTTGTGACGAACGCCCTGGGGCTGGATATAAATAACCTGAGGCATGTCATAACGCCGACCGCGGGTTATTATTATACGCGCCAGCCGACCATTTCTCCCAATAATCTTAACCAATTCGATGCCATAGACGCCGTTGATATGCGTAACGGCATCACCCTGGGGCTGGAAAACAGGCTCCAGACGAAAAGGCCGGACGGCAACGGACAGATGAAATCCGTCGATCTCGCGACTTTGAGGATAACTACGAATTATGATTTAAGGGTGACGGAAAGTAACGGGAACTCTAAGAGCGGGGGCCTTGACAAGATCCTTTTCGAGCTCGAGCTCGTCCCTTATCCGTGGGCCTATCTTCAGGGCAGGATGACCGTCAACCCTAAGCTGCCCACAGTGGAGAACGAATCGATAGACCTGGTCGCGAACGGAGGGGATAAGTGGTCGCTCGCGATAAGCAATAGGTATGAAAATGTCCCGACAGGCACCTCTAACCTCGTGACCCTGGACGGTAATTACAAGATAACCGAAAAATGGAGGATCCGGGCTTACGAGAGATTCAACGCCATAAACGGTTATCTCGAAGAGCAGGAATACACGGTTTCAAGAGACCTCCACTGTTGGACCGCGGATTTTGTTTTTAATTTTAAAAGTAACCAGGATGTGACATTCTGGTTCGCGATGACCCTAAAAGCATTCCCAAGCTATCCCATCGGCTTCAAACGCACCTATTCCCGCCCGCGTTTCGGCAATACAGGGGATCGGTAGACGCATCCCACTTTACCCTTGTCATATATTAATATCATGATATAATACATATCCTTTGACAAAAAAGGAAGGTGCTTAGGTGAATATCTGCATAATAGGTTCGGGTTATGTGGGGCTCGTTACAGGGGCCTGCTTTGCCGATTTGGGCAACGATGTCATCTGTGTAGATAATGACAAAAATAAGATAAAAGCGCTTAAGGCAGGTGTTATTCCCATCTATGAGCCGGGGCTGGAAGAGCTTGTCAAGCGGAACAGGAAAGAAGGAAGGCTCTTCTTCGGCACAAGCATAAAAGAGGGTGTAAAAAAGTCCGAGGTGATATTTATAGCGGTCGGCACGCCTTCAAAAGATGATGGCGATGCCGACCTTACCTTTGTCGAGCATGTTTCGCGCGAGATCGCCGCGGCCATGACATCCTACCGCCTTATCGTGGAGAAGTCGACGGTGCCCGTGAATACCGGCGAATGGGTGGAGCATACGATAAAGGTTTTTAACAGGCGAAACGTGAAATTTGACGTCGCCTCAAATCCGGAGTTCCTTAAGGAAGGTTCAGCGATAGAGGACTTCATGCATCCGGACAGGATAGTCCTCGGCGTGAAATCCAAAAAGGCCGCCGGCATACTGTCCGAATTATATAAGCCGCTGAAGGCGCCGATAGTGGTGACCGACATCAAATCGGCCGAGATCATAAAGCACGCCTCCAATTCATTCCTCGCCGCGAAGATCTCCTTTATAAACGCGATATCCGATATATGCGACAAGGTCGGCGCGGACATCGTGGAGGTCGCCAGGGGCGTCGGGCTCGACAAGAGGATAGGAAGAGAGTTCCTGAACGCAGGGCTAGGTTTCGGCGGATCGTGTTTTCCGAAAGACCTTGCCGCCTTCATTCATATAGCGGAAAAGATAGGGTACGATTTCGGCCTTTTGAAAGAGGTTCAGAAGATAAACGATTATCAGAAGAGACTTATCGTGCGTAAGATCGAGGGCCTCGTCTGGAACCTTCCCAAAAAGACGATAGGCGTCCTGGGGTTATCGTTCAAACCCGATACCGACGACATAAGGAGTGCGCCGGCGCTCGATATAATATCGATGTTGATAAAGGAAGGGGCCGATATAAAGGTATACGATCCCGCCGCGATGAAGAAGGCGAAAGCGGTATTGGGTAAACAGGTGAAATTCTGCAGGGACGCCTATGAGGCCGCGCGGTCGAGCGACTGTCTGCTGGTGGCGACGGAATGGAACGAGTTCAAGGAGCTCGACTTTAAAAAGATAAAGAGGCTCATGAGACAGCCGATAATCGTAGACGGAAGGAATATTTACGACCCTTCGGAGATGAAGAAGCTCGGGTTTGCGTATGTGGGGATAGGGAGAAAGTAGTTTAAAAGTTGAAAAGTTGAAAAGTTTAAAGGTTAAAAGGTTAAAAGGTTTATATGATAGAGGGCGTGAAAGTAAAAAAATTGAAGATAATCCCGGATGAGCGCGGCAGGCTCATGGAGATCCTGAGGAGCGATGACGAAAATTTCAAGAAATTCGGCCAGGTTTATATGACGACTGCATATCCCGGCGTAGTCAAATCATGGCACTATCATAAAAAACAGGATGATAATTTTACATGCATACAGGGCAGGATGAGACTCGCGCTTTACGATGCCAGGCCAAAATCTCCCACGTTCAAAGAGGTGAATGAGTTTATCATAGGCCCGGAAGACCCTATGCTCGTTACGATCCCGAGGCTTGTTTATCATGGCTTTAAATGCATAAGCGATGTCGAAGCGCTCGTAATAAATACGGTTACCAGGCCTTATGACCATAAAAAGCCGGATGAGTACAGGGTAGACCCTTACGAAAACGATATTCCGTATGACTGGAGGAAATAGGTTATGGCGATGAAAGGCGTGATACTGGCCGGCGGGCTCGGGAAGAGATTAAATCCCTTGACTAAAATCACCAACAAACATTTGCTGCCGGTATATTGCAAACCTATGATATATTACCCGATCCAAACGCTCGTTGATGCCGGGATAAGCGACATACTGATCGTGACCGGCGGGATGCATGCGGGGGAATTTTTGAGGCTGCTCGGAAACGGGAAGGAGTTCGGGCTGAAGCATATAAATTACACATATCAGGAAGGCGAGGGCGGTATTGCCGAGGCCCTGGGCCTTGCCAGGCACTTTGCCGATAACGAAAAGATAGTCGTGATCCTGGGCGACAATATCATCGAAAAAAGTATCAAAGGCGCGGTCGACGAATTCCGGAAACAGCCCAAGGGCGCCAGGATATTGCTTAAGAAGGTCGACGATCCGGAAAGGTTCGGTGTTGCGGAACTTAAAGGCGAGAAGCTTGTCTCGATCGAGGAGAAGCCGAAAAAGCCGAAATCAGATTACGCGGTCACAGGCATCTACATGTATGACCGGCAGGTTTTCGAGATAATAAAGACCCTTAAGCCGTCCCACAGAGGCGAGCTCGAGATAACGGATGTCAATAACGCCTATCTCAAGAAGGGCGAATTGGCCTACAGTATCCTGGACGGCTGGTGGACCGACGCGGGGACGTTCGAGTCATTATTGCGGGCGAATAATCTCGTAGCAAAAAGTAGCGGGAAATGCGAATGAAGAAATTGCTCGTTACAGGCGGAGCAGGTTTCATCGGCTCCAATTTCATCAGGCACATCCTCAATAAATATGACGATTACAAAATCGTAAACCTCGACAAGCTGACCTATTGCGGCA
>JAPLMI010000067.1 GCA_026387115.1 Candidatus Omnitrophota bacterium
GCTATGCCTATGCACATGGCATTAACCAAACAATTTCCGCTGTAACTTTCGTCAAAATATATTTCACCGCCGACCGTTGGCACTCCCACGCAATTCCCATAGAACTGAATCCCGTCTACAACACCTCTAAGTAGATATTTATTATATGCCTGGCTAAGCGGCCCAAAACGCAGGGAATCCAATAATGCTATGGGCCTGGCTCCTGCGGTGAATATATCTCTTATAATACCGCCTACTCCCGTAGCGGCGCCTTGTTTCGGCTCAACCTGCGAAGGGTGGTTATGGCTCTCCATCTTGAAGATTATGGCCAGGTCATCAATGATAATTCCGCCCGAATCTTCTCCTATCAGTGTTTTATATTTGCCTGTTTTAGGCAAGAGTTTAAGCCATTTGCGAGAACAAAGGTAACCACAATGCTCGGACCACTCCACTGAAAACATCGCCAGTTCTGTTAAAGAAGGCTCGCGCCTTAAAATCTTCAAGATGTTCTTATATTCTTGATCACTTAGACCAAGCGTATGATAAACTTTAGGCTTTATAACCATATTTTTTCCGCATCCAACCATTTAATTACCGATTTAAATATGAAATAACCATCCCGGGAACCAAGTTCGCTTTCCGAACTACGCTCGGGATGCGGCATCATGCCCAAGACATTCCCTTTTTTATTCATGATACCGGCGATATTATCTAACGCGCCATTTGGATTATATCGATCGCTGACTTCTCCGGTGGCAGAACAATAACGAAATACTATTTGGTTATTGTTTCTTAATTCCTCCAGTCCGTTTGCATCGATATAGAAATTACCTTCGTTGTGCGCAATGGGTATCCTTAGGGTTTGATCTTTATTATAAAAATTAGTAAACCTTGTATGATTATTCTCTGTTTTTATATAAACATGTTTGCAAATAAAATGAAGACCCCTGTTTCTTAGCATGACACCCGGCAAAAGTCCTGCCTCAAGAAGTATTTGAAAACCATTACAGATCCCTATAACGGTGCCGCCCTTTTCAGCGAAGTCAGCGATATGTTTCATCACCGGGGAGAACCTGGCTATAGAACCTGTCCTTAAATAATCTCCATAACTGAACCCTCCCGGCAGTATGATACCGTCAAATCCGCTAAGGTCAGTATCCTCATGCCAGATATACTTCACAGGCCTCTTCAAAACATCCTTTATTACATAGAAACAATCCTGATCGCAATTAGATCCGGGAAAGACCACGACTCCGAATTTCATTACGCTCCTTCCTTTTCTATTTTAAAATGATAATCTTCTATTATCGGATTCGCCAATAACTTCTTACACATCTCGTTAATTTTCTTTTCCGCCCTGTTTTTATCTTCATAATTTAATTTAATAACTACCATTTTCCCCATTCGAACATCTGCTAAATCTTTGTAACCCAATGATTCCAAGGCGTGTTTAACAGTCAAGCCCTGAGGGTCAGAAACAGTCTTTTTTAGAGTGATGTAAATTTCGGCTTTTAACATAATTTTCTCCTTAAAAATCCAAGTTTATTTATTTTTCCAATTCTAGAATTTTAATGCTGCCTTAATAAACTCTCTAAATAATGGATGGGCCTTATCGGGTTTCGATTTAAATTCGGGGTGGAATTGGCAGGCCATAAACCATGGATGGTCTTTCAGTTCTATTATTTCAACGAGATCTTTCTTCGGATAGATGCCGCTGAATACAATTCCCTTTCGCTCAAATGCGGCCCTGTATTTATTGTTGAACTCATATCTGTGCCTGTGCCGTTCATAAATCCTGATCTTTTTATATACCTGATGTGCTTTCGTGCTTTTCTTCAGCGCGCACTCATAGGCACCTAAACGCATCGTGGCACCTTTAGCGCTCACGCGCTTCTGTTCTTCAAGGAGGCTTATCACCGGAAACCTGGTTCTTTTGTCAAATTCCGTGGAATTGGCTCCTTTCATCCCGCATACATTTCTGGCAAATTCTACAATTGCCGTCTGCATCCCTAAACATAATCCTAGATATGGTATCTTATTTTCTCGCGCATATTGAATAGCTTTTATCTTTCCTTCTATACCCCTGGAACCGAAACCACCCGGCACCAAGATACCGCCAACTCCTTCCATGTGAGACTTTGCACCGTCTTTTTCGATATTCTCTGAATCAACTTTTCTTATTATAAGCTTCGCATTATTCACTATGGCGCCGTGAACAAGAGCTTCATATATAGATTTGTAAGCGTCCTGAAGCGCTATATATTTACCAACAACCGCTATTTCTACCTCCCGCGACGGGAATTTCAATCTTTTTATTGTTGAATTTTCCCATTCGGTGAGGCCGCCGTCTTCACATTTCATATTTAATAATCGCATGATCAGCTTATCAAGATTTTCTTTTTTAAGGCATAGGGGGACCTCATAAATGCTTTCTACGTCTATCGCCTGTATTACGGCCTCATTATCAACACTGCAGAAGAGAGCGATCTTTGCTTTAATTTCGGCGGAAAGATTTTTCTCGGTTCTACATATTATGATATCCGGGATTATGCCTATTTCGCGAAGCGTCCCGACACTATGTTGAGTAGGCTTGGTTTTGATTTCGCCGGCCGATTTTATATAAGGAACGAGTGTTACGTGGACGTTTATCGCGTAATCCCTTCCTACCTCTAAACGTAGCTGTCTTATCGCCTCGAGAAATGGCAAGCTCTCGATATCTCCGACCGTCCCCCCTATTTCAACTATAATAACGTCGACTTTCCGGTTCTCAGCAACCTTCTTTATGCTGTTCTTTATCTCATCGGTGATGTGCGGGATTATCTGGACGGTTTTGCCTAGATAGTCGCCTCTACGTTCTTTAGTTATGACGGAGTAATAGATCTTCCCGGTCGTTATATTGTTATCTCTGGTGAGCTTAGCATTCGTAAAGCGTTCATAATGGCCAAGATCGAGATCGGTTTCAGCGCCATCGTCGAGCACATAAACCTCACCGTGTTGATAAGGGTTCATCGTACCCGGGTCAACGTTTATGTATGGGTCGCATTTTATAAGTGTAACCTTCAACCCCTTTGATTCAAGAAGCTTGCCAATAGATGCCGAGGTTATGCCTTTTCCAAGGCTTGAAACTACACCACCCGTTACGAATATATACTTAGCCATACCACATCTTCTTTCTTACTACGATTCGTTCTCTTCTTCATAAGTGGAATAATAGTAAGGCGTGAAAGCTTCAAATTCTGCGCCGCAGGTATCAACCTGTTTATACGTTGGAACTATCTTATTATCTTTTCTAAACTTATAGACCCAAATCTCGTCTTTTCCCAGAAGCTTCGCTAATTGCTTATCAGAGAAGCCGTAAATTTTAGCTGTTTTAACGAGCGAGACCATTTCATCTTTATCTATTTCCTTACTCCTTGAAATCTTATCCTCAAACTCTACGATTTCTTTTATGTTATCCAAGAACCATCTGTCTATTTTTGTTAACTCATATATTTGCTCAACTGATATACCTGTTTTGAGAGCATTTTTTATATAAAATACCCTCATGGCGTTAGGTGTTTTAAGATTTTCTTTCAATTCTTCTTGAGTCGGCGATGTCTTTAAATCCTCCAGGCCGCTGGCACCTATCTCCAAAGAACGCAATCCTTTCTGGAGGGCCTCTTTGAACGTCCTGCCGATGGCCATCGCCTCTCCAACGGACTTCATTGATATAGTAAGTTCGGCATTTGCCTGCGGAAATTTCTCGAAAGTAAAACGCGGAATCTTTACCACGCAGTAATCGATCGTCGGCTCAAAACACGCCGGCGTCTTCTTCGTTATGTCGTTCGGGATCTCATCAAGCGTGTATCCCACGGCTAGTTTCGCAGCGATCTTAGCAATGGGGAATCCGGTCGCTTTTGAGGCCAACGCCGAGCTCCTTGAAACTCTCGGGTTCATCTCGATTATTACCATTCGGCCCGTATCAGGGTTTATAGCGAATTGAATATTGGAGCCACCAGTCTCGACCCCGATTTCGCGTATGCAGGCTATCGCCGCATCTCGCATCTTTTGATATTCCCTGTCGGTCAATGTCTGCACCGGCGCAACGGTGATGCTGTCTCCTGTATGTACTCCCATAGGGTCAAAGTTCTCGATAGAGCATATTATGACGACGTTGTCTTTTATATCCCTCATTACCTCAAGCTCGAATTCTTTCCAGCCTATCACAGATTCTTCGATCAGAATCTCACTTATCATGCTTGACTTAAGTCCGATTTTCGCAAGTTCTTTAAATTCTTCCTTGTTATAGGCAACCGCGCCGCCCGTACCCCCTAAAGTGAAACTCGGGCGTATTATAACAGGAAAACCTATTTTTTCAGCCACTTTAATTGCGCCTTCCAGGTTGTGGGCCTTGTCGCTTCGCGGAAGATCCAAGCCGATTTTCTCCATAGACTTTTTAAAAAGTTCTCTGTCCTCTGCTTTCCTTATCGCCTTTATATCTGCACCGATTACTTTAACATTGTATTTTTTTAAAACGCCTCTTTCTGCCACCGCTACCGCTGTATTAAGGGCAGTCTGGCCTCCGAGCGTGGGAAGAAGAGCGTCCGGCCTTTCCTTCTTTATCACCTCTTCTATAATTTCAGGAGTAATCGGCTCTATATAAGTCCTGTAAGCCATGCCGGGATCGGTCATAATCGTCGCGGGGTTGGAGTTAACGAGAACTACTTTAAATCCTTCTTGAGCTAACACTTTACAGGCCTGTGAGCCGGAATAGTCAAACTCGCACGCCTGGCCTATCACTATGGGCCCGGAACCTATTATCAATATTTTATGTATATCGGTCCTTTTAGGCATAGTTCGACTTAAGCTCACTACAAGCGTTAGCGCTCCATCATCTCTATAAATTGTCCAAATAAGTACTCCGCATCGTGAGGTCCCGGTGAGGCTTCGGGATGAAACTGAACTGAGAATATCGGAAGCTTTTTATGCCTCATACCTTCCAATGTGTTATCGTTAAGGTTTATATGGGTTATCTCTATATCTTTAGGGTTTAAAGATTTCTCATCAACGCAAAAACCATGATTTTGGGATGTGATGGAAATTTTCCCTGTTCTGGTGTCTTTTACGGGGTGATTTGCTCCGTGATGGCCAAACTTTAACTTATAAGTCTTCCCGCCGAAGGCAAGCCCTAGCATCTGATGACCTAGGCATATGCCGAATATGGGTATTTTTCCTATAAGCGACTTTACCGTCTTTATAACGTATGTGACAGGTTCGGGGTCGCCCGGCCCGTTTGAAAGTAAAATGCCATCCGGCTTCATATTTAAAATCTCATCGAAAGATGTGTTCGCTTCGACCACAACAACCCGGCAATCGCGTGATTCAAGTTCCCGCAAGATATTAAATTTAACACCGCAGTCTATTACCACGACTTTATACTTTCCTTTTTTATTCCAGTTATTTACTCCCTTGCCGGTAACATCTTTTACCAGGTCCCTTCCAACGAGTCCTGCCGAGGCCTTCGCTTTTTCTACGAGACTTTCGTCGTCTAAGTCTTCTGTTGATAGAACAGCCTTCATGGCGCCGGCAAGCCGTATATGTTTTGTCAGGGCACGCGTGTCAATATCCTCCATACCAATAATATCATTTTCCGATAGATATTCTTCGAGAGTTTTGTCCGACCGCCAGTTGCTTGCCAGGCGGCTGCACTCTCTAACTACAAAACCCTCTATGAACAGTTTTCTGGATTCAACGTCTTCTTCGTTGATCCCGTAATTGCCAATGAGAGGGTATGTCATTGTAACTATCTGCCCCTTATAAGACGGGTCGGTAAGAATCTCCTGATAACCGGCCATGCTCGTATTAAACACGAGTTCGCCGTATCTTTCACCGCACGCCCCAAAAGACAATCCTTCAAATACTCTTCCGTCTTCAAGGGCTAGTTTAGCCCTGTTTCTCATATGCAACTGGTTCATTTACTTCTTACCTTTTGACTTTTCTTCCTTTGTTTCGGTTTCACGTGTGATTATATCAAACTCCTCGCACTGAATCACCGGAAACTTCCTCGGAAAAGAGCAGGTCTTATCGCGCACACAAGTAATGCATAATCCCTTGTTTTCCATAATGCCCTCCTTTCCATTTAATTATTTCACTAAATTAAAAGCCATTGCCTCTTTCTTACCGCTTAAAATGCCTTCGGCCTCTTTTCTATAGGCTTCCATGACGTAGGGAATGCCGGAAACCTTGGCCGCATCTTCGGTCAAGGACATTAAATCGGCTCTCGATATTGTACTTAGACGGAAATTTCGACTTCCCGCCATAAGTTGCTGTAATCCCACCCTTATCTTCTGAACAAAGGTGTAAACCCCTACGGCTCCGAGAGGTATTTCTTTTATCTTTTTTCCGTACTTATCCACGAGCTCTTCGTAGCAGACAAATATCTCTTTTTCGGTGGTGCCGAATTCGGACACGGTCTTCGGCAGGTCATTATTCTTAAGCCAAACGCCGATATTCTTTCCGACCATCCCTGGTATCATAAGCGCTCTTCCCATACAAACTGCTTTGACGAAAGGCGAGCCCATTGCGAGTACTTTAAATATGTGGTCTTCCGTTGAAAAT
>JAPLMI010000181.1 GCA_026387115.1 Candidatus Omnitrophota bacterium
CCTGAGGCTTTTCTGATATGGAGCGAGCATGGGATGGGGGTGCCCGCCGTTTAGGATTGCATAATAGTAAGCCCGCGCCCCGGTTACACTACTCCTGTTGCAGGCAATCCTGGCGGACATAAAGACACGCCTTGTCTATCACTAATAATATTGTGTACCCCATGTGGGCTTCGTTGAAGGACAAAAGACGAGGGAGTGGCAGGACCAGTAAAATTTCGTGAGACAAATATGTTCAAGCTGATCCATAAAGACAAGACATCGAAGGCGAGATGCGGCAAGCTTGCTACGGCGCATGGGGAGGTGAATACGCCTGTATTCATGCCCGTTGGCACGCAGGGGACCGTGAAGACACTGACTTGCGCGGAGCTTCACGATTGTCATGCCGAAATAATATTAGGCAATGCCTATCATCTATATCTGCGGCCCGGCCTTGATGTAATAAAGAAGGCAGGTGGCCTGCACAAATTCATGGGCTGGGATGGCCCGATCCTCACCGATAGCGGCGGATACCAGGTCTTCAGCCTCGCAAAATTAAGGAAGCTTACGGAGGACGGCGCTGAATTCTCGTCTCATATAGACGGCGCGAAGCATTTCCTTACGCCCGAGAAGGTTATCGAAATTCAGCAGGCGCTCGGAAGCGATATAATGATGACGTTCGACGAATGCGTCCATTATCCCGCCGCGCGCGATTACGTCGAGCAGTCGCTCGAGCTCACTACGAACTGGGCGAAAAGATCGAAAGAATATTTCATGAACCATAAAACGATTAAACCATCAAACGATAAAACGATCGGTCGACAGCTATTATTCGGCATCGTCCAGGGAAGCACGTATCTCGATTTGCGGAAGAAGGCGGTAAGCGATCTTCTCAAGATCGGTTTCGACGGCTACGCGATAGGCGGCGTATCTGTCGGTGAGCCAAATAATCTGATACATGAAATCGCCGGTTATACCGCCGCGTTACTACCGGATGACAAAGCAAAATACCTTATGGGCGTCGGGACGCCGCCGGATGTGCTTCAGGCTATAGAAGAAGGCATGGATATGTTCGACTGCGTCGTTCCCACGAGAAACGGCAGGAACGGCCAGGCATTTACAATATCCGGGGATTTACAGCTGAGAAATGCAGAGTATAAGGAAGACATTAGTTCTATAGACGAAAATTGCGGATGCTATACATGTAAGACGCATACCCGGGCCTATATAAGACATCTATTTAATACGGAGGAATTATTGGGTTTACGCCTTGTGTCGTTGCATAATATCTATTTTTATGCTAAACTTATAAGATTGTCCAGGCAGGCGATCCTAGAGGATCGCTTCACTGCGTTTAAGGAAGATTTTGTTATGAGATACAACAGCAAAAAGAAAGGAAGCCAAAAATGAATTCAGCAGCCGGTCCGTTAATGAATCTGATGCCGATAATTTTGATATTCGTAGTCTTCTATTTTCTCCTGATACGACCGCAGAAGAAGACGCAGGACGAGCATAAGAAGATGGTAGCCGGCCTTAAGAAAAATGACGAAGTCATCACCTCCGGAGGTATCCACGGAACGATAGTCAACGTCAAAGACCATACGGTAACGCTTAAGGTCGATGACAATGTCAAGGTGGAAGTGCAGAAGTCGAGCATTTCGACGATGAAGCGCAAAGCAGGGGAGTAGAGAAATGAATAAAAATCTTCAATGGAAATTATTGGGGATAATCGCTATTACAGCTGCCTGCCTATGGATCATATGGCCGCCGTTCACGATCAAAGATAAAGACGGAAACGTCATCCAGAAGGGCAAGATAAACCTGGGCCTTGATCTGCAGGGCGGTATGCATATCGTCTTAAAGGTTGATACGGCCAAGATCCCGCTGGAGACGAGGAAAGACGCTATCGACCGCGCTATCGAGATTATACGGAACAGGATCGACCAGTTCGGGGTCGGCGAAATGTCTATCCAGAGGCAGGGCAAGGAGAACATAATAGTTCAGCTGCCCGGGGTTACGGATAGAGAAAGAGCCCTTGAGATAGTCGGGAAGACCGCGCATCTCGAATTTAAGCTCGTTTCGGACAATGTGGAGGATCTTAAGAAGGCGATCGATAATCAGCCCGTCGATGGGTATGAACTCAAATATCTGGAGGGCGAACGCGCGGGCCGCGAACCGCTTCTGGTCGCGAAGGACGCGAGCCTTACCGGCGATCTTCTGGTCAACGCAAAGACAGAATTCAGCTCAAGAGGATTCGGCGAGCCGTACGTTTCACTGACGCTCAATTCCAAGGGCGCGCAAATTTTTGCCAATGTCACGGCGACCAATGTCGGTAAGCGCCTGGCAATCGTGTTGGATGGTAAAGTCGTTTCAGCGCCTGTCATACGTGAAGCCATTCCCTCAGGCCAGGCGCAGATCTCAGGTAATTTCACGGTGGAGCAGGCCAATGACCTCTCGGTCGTATTGAGGGCCGGCGCTTTGCCAGCGCCTGTCATCGTAGAAGAAGAGAGGACCGTCGGGCCGCTTCTCGGAGCCGATTCTATCAAGAGCGGCCTACGGGCTACGATAATCGGAGCCATACTGGTCGTGGGATTCATGATATTCTACTATCGGCTTGCGGGCATGATAGCCAATATGGCCCTTATCCTTAACATACTTCTAATATTGGCGTGCCTCGCGCTTTTCAAGGGGACGCTTACCCTGCCGGGTATCGCGGGCTTGATATTGACTATCGGTATGTCTGTAGACGCCAACGTTCTCATCTACGAGAGGATGCGCGAGGAGATGAGCCTCGGAAAATCTTTACGTGCCTCGATAGCCGCCGGTTATCACAGGGCGCTATCGGCTATCGTGGATTCGAACCTTACTACGATTGTGGCCGCGGCCCTGATATTCAAGTTCGGGACCGGGCCGATAAGAGGTTTCGCGGTAACCCTTACGATAGGCCTTCTGGCTAACCTTTTCACGGCGGTGACGTGTACCAGGGTTGTATTTGAGATAATGTGCGATCAATTCAATCTCTCAAAATTGAATTTCATGCACCTGTTCCGAAAACCGACGAATTTCGATTTTATAGGCAAGAGAAAGATATGCTATATCTTTTCAGCCATTATGATTATCGCGGGTATTGCGCTCTTCGCGATGCGCGGCGAAAATAATTACGGCGTGGATTTTTCGGGCGGGACACTTCAGCAGTATATGTTCGAAAAACCGGTCAAGCTGGATGATATAAGAAAAGTCCTGAAAGATATCGGTCAGGGGAACGCCTCGATCCAGCAATACGGCGACCCTAAGGAGATCATCGTGAGGACGCAAGCCGATATCTCGACGAAACTGAGCCAGACCTTCAGATCGGAGATAAAGGATAATCCGTTCCAGATTTTAAGAGTAGAGACGGTCGGACCCGCCGTCGGGAAGAACTTGCGCTACAACGCCCTGATGAGCCTGGTCCTGGGATTAGCTGGGATCACGATATATGTCATGTTCAGGTTCGACCTCAAGTACGGCATAGCGGGCGTCATAGCGCTTATCCACGACGTCATTTTTGCCGCCGGCGCGATGGCTCTTACCCACAGGCAGTTTGACCTGACAATCGTCGCCGCGCTCCTGACCATAGCCGGCTACTCTATCAACGATACCGTCGTCATTTATGACCGGATAAGGGAGAATTTGCGGCTCGTCAAGAAGGGCGGCTTCAGCGAGATCGTGAACTTGAGCGTGAACCAGATGCTGGGCAGGACGATATTGACCACCGGCGTTACGATGCTGGTTGTGATCGCGCTTCTCGGCTTCGGCGGCGAAGTTCTGAACAATTTCTCCTTCTGTATATTTGTGGGATTTTTTGTAGGTGTCTATTCGACTGTCTATATCGCAAGCCCTATGGTCATCTCCTGGCACAGGGCGAGGATAGCCGGTCCAAAGAAATGATCTCAAAGACCGATCCATTATGGCCGAAGACGAAGCAAAGCGTTTCGAAGAGATAAAAAAAATCCTGCTGGTCATTCTCGTCCTTAACTGGGCAGTGGCGCTGGCCAAGATAATCTACGGCCTTATCACGCACTTCACCAGCATGACGGCCGACGGCTTCCACTCGCTCGCAGACGGCGCGTCGAATATAATCGGGCTTATCGGGATAACGCTTGCCTGCCGTCCCGCCGACAAAGAGCATCCTTACGGCCACAAAAAATACGAAACCCTCTTTTCCCTGGGAATAGCGGGGATGCTCTTCTTCGTATGCTACAACCTCATTTTAAAAGGCGTTAAGAATTTCCATACTCCGGCGGTCCCGCAGGTAGATGCCGTAAGCCTTGTCGTGATGATAACGACGATGCTCGTCAACATATTTGTAATGACTTACGAGTATGCGCAAGGAAAGCGCCTCAAGAGCGACATCCTTATATCGGATTCAATGCATACCAGGGCGGATCTATTCACATCCTTCTCCGTCATCGCGGCCATATTCGCGATAAAGATGGGCTATCCTATTCTTGATCCTATCGTTACCATGATGATAGCCCTGTTCATCGCTCACGCAGGCTATTCCATTATAAGGCAAGGCTCCAACGTCCTCTGCGATACGATCGTGGTGATGGACATTAAAAAGATAGCCAGGATATGCATGGCCGTTGACGGTGTGAAGAGCTGCCACAAGATAAGAACCCGCGGCAGGATTGACGACATACATGTCGACCTCCACGCGCAGGCTCGCGCCCGACGCTCTCACCGTAGCCCCCGTGGCTCCGGTGTTGATCACGAGCTCTTCATTCGCCGCCACCTTCCACGTCGCCCGACCGCGCGGTTGCTGGGCGACGGTCTGCGTGCCCTCGCGCA
>JAPLMI010000216.1 GCA_026387115.1 Candidatus Omnitrophota bacterium
GGAAGGCGGGATTCAAAATCCGCCATTTCGGCGACATTCTTGTCGCGAAGCTCAAAGACGAGTACGGCGCCATCGTTGACAAGGTGCAGGTTACTATTTATACGGACGAGAAGGATGTTTTGAAGATGCTTCCGGAGGCAAAAAAGGTTTACGATGCGAGAGACGCCAGGATTTCGGGAATGACAGACGAGTCTGTAGATACGTTCTATAGCTGCACTTTGTGCCAGAGCTTCGCGCCCGACCACGTCTGCGTGGTGAGCCCGGAAAGGCTCGGACTCTGCGGCGCGTATTCATGGCTTGACGCGAGAGCGGCGCACGAGATTACGCCGACGGGCGGGAATCAGCCGATAAAGAAGGGCAAAGCGATCGATCCCGTAAAAGGCGTCTGGGAGGGCATAAATCAGTTCGTCCATAACTCCAGCCACCAGAAGACCGCGCGCATGACCGTCTACTCATTAATGGACGCGCCGATGACGTCATGCGGATGCTTCGAGTGTATCGTGGCGATCGTGCCGGAGGCGAATGGCGTAATGGTTGTAAACAGGGAATATTCAGGAGAGACGCCCGCAGGAATGAAGTTCACGACACTCGCCAGTTCGGTCGGCGGCGGCGCTCAGACGCCCGGATTTTTGGGCGTCGGGAGGCTCTATATAACAAGTAAAAAATTTATATCGGCTGAGGGTGGGTTAAAACGCGTTGTTTGGATGCCGAAGGAATTGAAAGAGGCGCTCGCGGATAAGCTGAAAGAGCGCTCGAAAGAGCTCGGGCTTCCGGATTTATTCGATAAGATCGCGGACGAGACGATAGCGACGGACGCCGCGGCGCTCGTCGCGTATCTCGGGCAGGTAAAACATCCGGCTCTCTCGATGGATCAGCTGGTATAGGGGGGGGGTAAAATTTTTCGATACAGTAGAATGTGCTGTGTCGAGTGGTTCGCAGGGACGCTCGGCCGCTCCACGGGAGGCGAGACTGGAATTGCAAAAGGATTTTGTAAACGGCGAAAAATTAGGCGAAGCCCCCTGGCCTGGCGGACATTTATGGGGCAAAGGAAAGGAACTGAATAGAGATGGCGTTATCGGGATTGGACATATATAAATTATTGCCGAAGACGAACTGCAGGGACTGCGGGTTCTCGACGTGCCTGGCGTTCGCGATGGCGCTTGCCCAGAAGAAGGCCTCTCTTGACAAGTGCCCGCACGTAACGGACAGCGCCCGCGAGGCGCTTGAGAGCGCGAGTCAGCCTCCGATCAAGCTCGTTACAATCGGAAAAGGCGAGAGTAGGATCGAGATCGGTAATGAGACGGTAATGTATCGGCACGAGCAGAAGTTCTATCATCCCACAGCGATAGGGATTTTGGTCGAAGATACGCTTATTGAAGCGGAAATCGCAAAAACCATATCTGAGATTAACGGCCTGCATTTCGAAAGGGTAGGCCAAACGATAGGGGTGAATCTGGTCTGTATCAAGAATTCATCGAAGACGGCGGATAAATTCCTGGCCGCAGTCTGCAGGGTCGCCTCGGCGACCAAGTTGAATCTCGCGCTCTCTTCATCCGATGGCGCTAGCGTATCCGCAGGCCTTGCAATAATTAAAGATAGAAGGCCCTTGGTTATTTGCGAAGACCAGGATGCAATAGATGATTTTATCAATACGGCTTTAGAATATAACGTACCGCTCGCCGTAACATCTTCGACCCTGGACGAGGCGTCAGAGCTTACCGCCAAGGCGAAAAAGCTGGGCCTTGAGGAGCTGGTAATAAACATTAAGGCAAAAGGAATAGCCTCGCGTATTCAGGACTTCACTTTCGCAAGGCGCGCCGCGCTCAGGAAAAACATAAGGACGGTCGGATATCCCGTGATGGCCTTTACGGATTCCGGCGAATCGCCGCAGGAGCTTGCCGAAGCGGTCTCCTATGTCCTTAAGTACGCGGGGCTCGTGATCGTAAAGAATACAAAGAAAGAATTTATATTTCCGCTGTTAGTGGCGAGGCAGGATGTGTATCAGGACCCGCAGAAACCGGTCCAGGTCGAGCCGAAGATATACGAGATAGGCAAGGTCACGAAAGACTCGCCGCTCCTCGTCACGACCAATTTCTCGATAACGTACTTCACGGTGGCGGGCGAGGTCGAATCGAGCAAAGTCCCGTCGAGGATCCTCTGCTGCGACGCGGAAGGCATGTCGGTCCTTACCGCCTGGGCCGCCGAGAAGTTTACGGCGGAGACGATAGCCGACACATTGGATAAGAGCGGAATAAAAGATATGATTTCGCATAAAAGAGTCATCATACCGGGATATGTCTCTGTCCTAAGCGGAAAGCTGGAAGAGGTTTCCGGTTGGCAAGTCGCCGTCGGCCCGCGCGAAGCGTCCGGGATACCGAATTATCTAAGGGGACTGAGGTAGGGTGCAGGGTATAAGAAAAATGCAGGAATATACGGTAAAATTCAAGCCACAGAATAAGGTGATAAGCGTCGCGAGGGGGACGGACCTGTTGACGGCCGCCATCAAGAGCGGGATAGTCCTCAATGCGTCGTGCGGCGGTGAGGGGCTGTGCGGCAAGTGCAAGGTCATCATCAACCGCAAAGAAGTTCTGGCCTGCGAGACGATCATCGAAGGCGATCTGGACGTAATAGTTCCGAAAGAATCCGCCCAGGAGCATTTGATTTTAAGCCACGAAGCCGAGGAATTTACAAAAGGCGCTGGTTTTGAAAGAGAGAATGCATACCCCTTTTCACCGCTTGTAAGAAAGATATACCTTGAGCTCTCGCGGCCGACGCCGGATGACAATTCGAGCGATCTTGAGAGGATAACGGACGAACTGGCGAAGAAGGTTGAGGGCTTGAGCCTGTCAATAAAACTTGGCAATGTAAAACATCTCGGCGAAGTGCTTCGTGACAGCGATTTCAAGGTAACGGTAACCGTCGGTTATAAGGATGACAGCGTAGAGATACTGGCTATTGAGCCGGGGAATACCTCTTTATCAAATTACGGCCTGGCATTCGACATCGGAACGACGACCATTGCGGGGCAGCTGGTGGACCTGAATAAAAAGAATATACTGGGCACCAGGATCGCGTTCAATAAGCAGGCGAGCTACGGCGCCGATATCATAACAAGAATAATTTATGCTTCGGAGCCCAAGGGTTTAAAGGTGCTTAACGAGTCGGTTCTCGAGAACATCAATGAGATCGTTGAGGATCTTTGCGTATCCCAAAATGTGCAAGTCGGCGAAGTGAATGGCGTAAGCTTTGCCGGGAATATGACGATGATGCACCTGCTTCTAAAAATAGACCCGACGAATATAAGGAAGGCGCCGTATATTCCGACAGCAGCCTTTTTTCCGGCCACAAGCCTGTCTGAGGTCGGCGTAGAGGCAAACCCGAAGGGGCTGGCGTCAATTTTACCTGGAGTGACGACGTATATCGGCGGCGATATCGTAGCGGGTGTGCTGGCGTGCGGCCTTGCGGATAATGATGAGCTTTCACTTTTGATCGACATCGGGACCAACGGCGAGATAGTCCTGGGTAATTCTGAGTGGATGATGGGTACGGCCGCAAGCGCGGGCCCCGCATTCGAAGGAAGCGGGCTCATCTGCGGCATGAAGGCGACGGCGGGCGCGATCCAGAAGGTCAGGATAGGGAAATCCCTCAAGATAACGCTTGATACGATAGGCGGCGGCAAGCCGAAGGGGATCTGCGGCTCCGGTTATATCGACCTGTTATGCGAGATGCTAAAATCTGGTATTATCGGCAAGAACGGAAAGTTCGATCGTGACAAGAAGACCGACAGTCTCCGAAAGACGGCCGCCGGCTATGAATTTGTTATTGCATCCGGGGCGGAATCCGATACGGGCAAAGATATAACGATCGACGAAGATGATATCGAAAACCTGAAGCGCTCGAAGGGCGCGATCTACAGCGCGATAATCGCGCTCACTAATAAGGTCGGGAAGAATATCTCGGAAGTGAGGAAGATGTACATTGCCGGCGGTTTCGGCAATTACCTTAATATAGAGAACGCTATTTACATCGGGTTATTGCCGGATACCGACAGGAACGTTTATCAATTTGTCGGCAATTCGTCGCTGGCGGGGGCGCGTATGTCGTTATTTTCCCATGAGGCGTTCAAAAGGGCGTTCGAGATACACAAGAAGATAACGTATCTCGACCTCAGCACAGAGCCGAATTACATGGATGAGTACGTCGCGGCTTTATTCTTTCCGCATACGGACATAAGGAGGTTTCCATCGGTACAATTATAGCCGTTAACGGTAAAGGCGGCACGGGGAAGACGACGATAGCTTCTTTCGTAGTCGCGCACCTCATATATAAAAGAGCCGGTTCGGTGGTAGCTATCGACGCCGACCCGAATTCATGTTTTGCCGAAGCGCTCGGCGTAAAGAACGCCGGGACGATAGTAGGAATTTGCGAAGAGATATCGAAGAATATGGACAAGATCCCAGGCGGCATGACCAAAGATCGCTACATCGAGATGGAGGTCCAGGAATCGGTAATCGAAGAGAAGAACTTCGACCTTCTGGTGATGGGCCGTCCCGAGGGGCCTGGCTGCTATTGTTATGTCAACAATCTTTTACGCGGCATCATAGAAAAGATCACTTCAAGTTACGACTACGTCGTGATAGATAACGCGGCGGGGATGGAGCATATATCCAGAAGGACAGTCGGGGTTCTTAATAAGCTCGTCGTCGTTAGCGACTATTCGGTGACAGGTGTGCGCGCGGCGAAAAAAATATACGAACTCGCTATAGAGCTCGGAATCAAAATAGGCGCTGCGTACCTGATCATCAACAAGATCACCGGGCCGGCCTCGTCGCTGAAAGACGAGATCCAGAAATCGGGCCTTGATCTTATCGGTGAAATACCTTATAGCGAGGACCTCGTAAGATGGAATATTTCAAACAGGCCGATATTTGAATTTAAGAATCAGATGATCGACGAGAAGGTCGCCGCGGTAGTGGAGAAACTTAAGGGTGAGAAATATGCCGGTAGAGTTAATTAAGGAAAAATACAGCGGCGCGATAAACACAATGGAGATCGGAAAGGGCGCCGGTGCCGTTAAGATAGGCGGCGAAACGACATTGCCGTTTTTGTTCGAAGAAGGCGCAATGCCGAACAAGCCCATCGTGGCGCTGGAGATCCTCGATACCGATCCGCCCGGCCGTCCGGCCGATTGCGGCGTAACTCTTTTATGCGTACGGCTCGCAGGTATTCATCCGGATAACGGCAATAAGTCAGCGGATGACGCCGTTAAAAGCTTGAAGTCGATAGCCGCGGGCGCCGGTATGCCGCTGGTCATTACAGGATGCGGGGACGCCGAAAAGGACAACGAGGTTTTGCCGAAGGTGAGCCAGGCGTTCAGGGGCGAAAACTGCTTATTCGGGATCGCGACGCAGAATAATTATAAAACCCTCGCCGCGACCTGCCTGGCTGACGGGCATTCGATAATAGCGGAATCGCCGATCGATATCAATATCGCGAAGCAGGTGAACATACTGATAAGCGACATGGGATTTGACCCGAAGAGGATAGTGATGCACCCGACGACGACATCTCTCGGATACGGCATGGAATACGTCTATTCAATAATGGAGCGCGCGAGGCTCGCGGCGTTCGTCGGAGACAGGATGCTCGCGATGCCGTTCATACTCTTCATCGGACAGGAAGTCTGGAAGACGAAAGAAGCGAAAGAGGCCGGCGAGATTCAGGGCATAAATTGGGAGATCTCGACATCCGTATCGATGCTGCAGGCGGGCGCGGATCTTCTTGTTATGAGGCACCCCGAAGCCGCCCGCGGTATAGTCAAATATATTGACGAGATGATGAAAGGGGCGAAGCCGTGATCATGATCGGTGAGCTTATTAACGGAATGTTCAAGGACGTCGGCCGGGCTATAATTGACAAGGAAGCGGACGTTATCCAGCATCTTGCCGAGGACCAGGTCAGGGCAGGCGCAAGTGTCTTGGATGTGAATACCGGGCCTTATTCAAAAAATCCCAAAGACGATATGAAATGGCTTATCGAGTCGATACAGAAAGTCGTCGACGTCAGCCTCGCGCTGGATTCCACAAAGCCGGATGTCATTGAGGAGGGGCTGAAGCTTGTGAAGAAAAGAGCCATAATCAATTCCACCAACGCCGATGAGGCGAAGATGGAAGCGATATTCGGACTTGCGAAGAAATACAATGCGCAGGTTATCGCGCTTGCGATGGACAAGTCCGGCGTGCCGAATAACAGCCAGAAGAGGCTGGAGCTTGCGGCGACGATAGTCGCCAAGGCGATCGATTTCGGCATAGGGCCTGAGGACCTCTTTCTCGATCCGATAGTGCTTCCCGTCAACGTCGCCCAGGCTCAAGGCCGCGAGGTGCTCGAATCGATCAGGGAGTTCAGGCTTTTAAGCGATCCGGCGCCTAATACGACGATCGGGCTGTCGAACGTGTCTCAGGGCACGAAGCACCGATCGCTCGTCAACCGGACGTTCCTTGTGATGGCAGTCGCGAACGGCCTTACATCGGCGATCCTGGATCCTCTCGACAAGGACCTGGTCGACGCGATGATCGCGGCGGAATTGATTTTGAATAAGAATATCTACTGCGATTCGTTTCTGGACGCATACAGAAAGAGGTGAAATTTTTTCGT
>JAPLMI010000016.1 GCA_026387115.1 Candidatus Omnitrophota bacterium
CCGTTCGGCTGAATATCGTAACCGAAGCCGTCGCTCCCGATGACCGTGCCCGGATGCATAATCACCCTGTCGCCCACAAGGACCTCTTCCCGTATCGTTACGTTGGGATAGAATACGCAGTTTTTCCCTACCCTGGTGTTCTTGCCTATGTAACAAAAAGGGTAGATGACCGTTCCATCACCGATAGAAGCGCCCTCTTCCACAACCACATAGGCGCCAAGCGAGGCGGTCTTGGCGATCACAGCATTTTTCTGGATTATGGCGCTGGCATGAACGCCCCTCGGGTGGGGTATCCTGCCCGGCAGGAGTATTTCAATTATTTTGGAGAAGGCTATGGATGGATTATCGACCTTTATCGTCGGCTTGGAAAACGCTCTTTTGATATCTTTGGGAACGACGACACAGCTTGCCTTCGTAGAATCTATTAACGCCTCATGTTTGGGGTTGAGTATGAACGCAAGCTCGCCCTCTTTTGCCTCATTTATGCCATTTACGCCTTTTATCGTAACTTCCGGGCTGCCTACCAGCTCTCCGCCCAGGAGCTCCGCTATCTCTTTTACTTTTTTTGGCATACATCCTTATTTGTTAAGCCTGGAGAGCACCTCTTTTGTCAGGTCATACTGCTCCGAGCCGTAGAGGAGCGCGCGTGAATTGACTATTAAATCGTAACCGGTCTCCTTGGCATATGCCGTGACGATGTCTTCAATGTCTTTCATGATCGCCGCGAGACGGTCGTTCCTCTCTTTCATCAGCTCATCTCTTACGCTTCTATCGTAGTCCTGCAGAACCTTTATCTTGTCGTCTATCGTCTTCTGTTTCTCGGCCTTCGCCTTTTCGGAGAGAAGCGCCTGTTCGTCTTTGAGCTTCTTCAACTCGTCTACCATCTTTTTTCTGTCGGCCTCTTTCGTTTTCCCCTTTTCCTCCAAAGACTTCTCCGACTCTTTGGTCTTCTTGTATTCGTCGAATACCTTCGCAAGGTCAACATAGCCGATCTTATATTCTTTCGCGTAAACCTTTTCGCAAACTATACCCCCAAAAAGGCCGGCCGCGAATATCACCGCTACTGCCAACGCCAATTTCCTCATACCACTCCTCCTTTTTATTTTTTCGAACTACGAATTAGAATCCCCTCGACATACTGAAATAAAATTCTCCGGTCCTCTCGTCATTGTGATTCTTGACAAGAGGGTAACCGTAATCCACCCTGACGGGCCCTACAGGCGTCTTGACCCTGATCCCGACTCCTACGCCGGATTTGTAATCACCGTTAAAAATTTCTTCCGACCTCCTCCACACATTTCCTATATCATAAAAGACGGAACCTTTTAGTATCTTTTCATATAGGGGAAAGGTCAATTCCGCGTTACCCACCACAAGCGCTTCGCCGCCTATCGGCTCGTCCGAGCCGAGGTCTCTCGGGCCGACATGCCTTTCCTTATAACCTCTTATGGTATTCGCGCCGCCGGCGTAAAACCTTTCGTAGACAGGCACTTCCTCGGTGCTGCCATAGGAGCCGGCAAGCCCCATCCTTCCCTTCAATTCCAAAACAAACCTTTCGAAGAAGGTGTAGTAAGCGGACGCCATTGCCGTCCCTTTCACGAAATCTTTATCGCCTAAAAATACGCCGCCGGCATCTTCGATCGAACCGCTCAACACGTAACCGCGCGTGGGGTTAAAGACATTGTCTCTTGTATCCATCGTCAGCTCCGCCGTCAGGCTGGAAATAATATTAGTGCCTTCTTCATTCTTGAAATCCTTTGAAGAGTTATCGTCCACATTCGATATCTTGATATCTTCAAGCCTGTAGTAAAGATCGCCTCTGAAGTAATCGGTGAATTCCTTTCCCAGCTTCAGGTCGCCGCCGGTTCTGGTCTCGTCATAAGCCCAGCCGAGATCGGAGGTCTTGGTATGGGACATCCTGTAAGCATCGAAACCGAACAGGAAGGGCCATCCGAATATCCACGGATCGGTCCATCCGACATTGAAATTGTTCCTCACCATGCCTATTTCCGCCCTTATGGAAAGGCTTTGTCCCGCGCCGGTAAATGTCGGAAAATTCATGATGTCAAAATTCCTCTGCGTGATCTCGACAAATCCCAGGAGCATATCGACCGAGCTGTAGCCGCCGCCGAACGAGAACTCGCCCGTCTTCGATTCCTTGACGGTCACGATCAGGTCCTGGACGTTCGGCGCATCCGTAGGCTCCGTATCGAAAGTGACATTTTCGAAAAATCCGAGGTTGTATATCCTCTCCTTCGACCGCCTTATCTTATCGCCGTTGAATTTTTCGCCGGGGTATATCCTTATCTCCCTTCTTACCACAATATCCTTCGTCTTCAGGTTGCCGCGTATCTCGATCCTGCCTACGTAGACCACATCCTTGGCGTCAATATTATAGATTATGTCAATGTTGCCGGTCGACTGGTTAAGATTTCTCTCCAGATCGATGACGACGTTCATGTAGCCGTACTTGTAATAATACTGGCGAAGGCTAAACGAGTCATCCCTCAATTCCCGGCTCGAGAAGGGCTTTCCGGTCTTCATCTTCAGGTTCGATCTTAAATCCTTTTCCGGGAAGATGAGATTGCCTTTTAAGGCTATATCCCCTGTAAGATACTGTTTTCCCTCCGTTATCTCGAAAGTTATATCAAGGATGGTCCCTTCTTTGGAGTAATCCAATTTCGGCTTGACTTCCGCGTCCATGTACCCCATGTCGTCATAAAGGGCCTTTATCTTCTCCACGTCTTCCTGAAGGACGTCCTCGTTATAAATACCTGCGAAAAATAACCATGCCGGTTTCGTCCCCAGAATTTTTCTCGTCTCAGAGGCCTTTATCGCCTTGTTGCCGATGATCTTGACGCTCGCCACCTTCACGCGCGTCTTCTCGTCGATGGTTACCGTCAGAATAGCCTTGTTCGTCTCCTTGTCAAGATCGATGGTATATTTTACATCGGCCATGGGATACCCTTTTTTGACGTATAGGGCCCTTATGTCCGATATGTCCTGGGCGAGGAGGGCGAGGTTGAGCATCTCGTTCGCTTTCGACTTCATCGTGGCCTTCAGTTTCTGCGGCCTGAAGGCCTTATTACCCTTAAATACGATATCGTCTATCGTCGGTTTCTCTTCCACTATAAACGTCACCGCGAACCCTCCTTCGTAATCCTCGACGTCCAGAGAGACGTCGGTGAAGTATTGGGTGGCGTAAAGCCGCTTCAGGTCGTCGTTCAGAAGTTCCTGGCTGAATTTGTCGCCGACCTTTGTCCGCACTTTCGAAAGCACCGTCTCGGTCGATATCGCCTTGTTATTCTTCACCTTCAGGGCGGTGACCGTCTTCTCCTCGGCGCCGGCGGGGACGCGTTCTTGCGAATACGCGTTATCCGCGAATATCTGAAATAAGAATAACGCGGCGATGAATAAATTCACCTGCTTATTGCGATAATATTGGCGAAGTAGACTCATGCGTTCTCCATAACGACGCCTACTAACTCTTCTGCCCGCGGCGCTATGTTTTCGAATCTCATATATTCGCCCAGGAAGGCCAGGTTCATGGTCCCCACGGGGCCGTTTCTCTGTTTAGCGATTATTAGCTCCGCAACACCCTTATTCTCTTCCGTAGGATTATAATATTCTTCCCTCAGGAGAAGCATGACAACGTCCGCGTCCTGCTCTATGGCGCCGGATTCCCTCAGGTCCGACAGCTGCGGCCTGTGGTCGGATCTCTGCTCAACGGCGCGCGACAATTGTGATATGGCGATGAGCGGCACATTCAATTCCCTGGCAAGCGCCTTTAACGATCTCGAGATCTCGGATATCTCCTGCTGCCTCGAATCGGCTTTCGCCGGGCCCTGCATCAGCTGCAGATAATCGAGCACTATCATCTTTATATCGAACTGCGCTTTCATGCGGCGTGCCTTGGCGCGCAATTCCAAAACTGTTATGCCGGGCGAATCGTCTATATATATTGGGGCTTCCGAAAGCTTGCCGGCCGCGCTCACAAGCCTCGGCCAATCCGCCTGCGATAAAAATCCCGTCCTGACCTTATGCGCGTCGACCTTGGCATGGGAGCAGAGCATCCTCTGGACGAGCTGCTCTTTTGCCATCTCGAGCGAGAAAAAAGCGACCGGCTGTTTTTCCACCACGCCCACATGCTCCACAATGCAGGTGGCGAGCGCGCTCTTGCCCATCGAGGGCCTGCCGGCTATAACGATGAAATCGGACTTTTGCAGCCCGGCCGTCTTGATATCAATGTCCCTGAAACCCGTGGCAAGCCCGGTGATACTCTCTTTTCTTTGATACAGGTTGTCTATTGTCTCGATGGAGCTTTTTATTATATCGCGAAGCTGAAAAAACCGCGACACGATTTTCTTTGAACTTACATCGAAGATCAGCTGTTCCGACTTATCGACGACTTTATCCGTCTCCTGGACAAGGTCGTAACTGTCCGAAATGATGCGCGTGGCGGCGTCGATGAGGTTTCTGCGGATCGTCTTCTCTTTTACTATCTTGGCGTAATGGACAAAATTGGCGGCTGTGGGCACATTCGAGGAGAGCATCGTTATATAGGCGGGCCCGCCGGCTTCATCGAGAGCGCCCGATTTCTTAAGCTCCTCGATAAGCGTAACGATATCCACGCCTTTATTTTCGTCAAAAAGCTTAAGGATCGCCGAAAATATCCTGCGGTGGGCTTCTTTATAAAAATGGGAGGGATCGAGCATCTCGACAGCCTGGGAGATGGCTTCCCGGTCCAACAACATGGAGCCGAGGACCGCCATTTCGGCGTCGATGCTCTGAGGCGGAATCCTGTCTATCGAGTCCTGTGCGCTCATATCCTACTTTTTTATGATCCAAACCTTTAAATTCGCCTTGACTTCCGGAATGATCTTCACCGTTGCCTGATAAACGCCGAGTTTTTTTATCGGCTCATCTATCAGTATATCCCTTTTATCTATTTTGATGCCTTCTTCGGCCAGAGCTTCCGCGATCATGTCGTTTGAGACCGAACCGAACAGCTTCTCTTCTTCGCCGGCCTCGGCCGGTATCGTGAGGGATAGGTTTGAAATTTTATCCGCCATTGTCTTGGCCTCGGCCAGTTTTTTGGCGTCTTCGGCAAGCTTCTTCTTCTTCAAAGATTCCAGTATCTTCATGTTGCCGGGCGAGGCCTGCCTGGCCTTATTATTGGGGATAAGATAATTTCTTGCGTATCCGTCCTTAACGGTTACGATATCGCCCATATTACCGAGCCTGTCGACATTCTCTATCAGTATAACTTTCATTAGAGCCTACTCCGCCACGAACGGCAATAAGGCCATGATCCGCCCCTTCTTTATAGCCTTCGCGAGCTGCCTCTGGTGCTTGGCGCAGTTGCCGGATATCCTGGACGGAACGATTTTGCCTCTTTCCGTCAGAAATTTCTGGAACCTCTGGTATTCGATAAAATCGAGGTTCTTCACTTTGTCCGCGCAGAACCTGCACGGCCTTTTTTTAAATACCTTCTTCTTCTTTAACGGGTCTTTTTTTATCTTTTTCCCGAATCTGTCCAGCTTCGGTTTGCCAAAAGGTTTGAACATTTCTGCCTTTCCTGAAATTTTTGAGTAACTTTAGAACGGAACTTCTTCGTCCTTTTTGACAGGGTTGTCCTTCGCGTTATTCTTTTCAACCGACGGCCCTTGCGGCTCGGCTTCATCGTTAAGATTGATCGTCTCCACCTCTTCGGGCGGTGGGACTTGAACGCCTGCACTTGCGCCGGCGCCGGCGCCGGGTTTCGCGCCCATCCTTAAAAATTGGATGTTGTCGGCCACGACCTCGACGGTATTGCGTTTCTGCCCATCCTGGGTCTCCCAATCCCGCGACTGGATCCTGCCTTCGACGAAAACGGGGCTGCCCTTCGACAGGTACTCGCCGCATACCTCGGCCCTGCGGCCCCATACGACGATCCTGATGAACGAGGTCTGCTCTTTCTTCTCGCCGGCCTGGGACTTAAAGACCCTGTTGACGGCAACCGTAAATGTCGCGACCGCCGAGCCGCTCGGTATGTATCTCAGCTCCGGGTCCCTTGTCAGATTTCCTATCAGAAAAACCTTGTTGAGGCTCGCCATCGGTCACCTTCTGGTTATCATCGTTCTCAATATATCCTGGTTAAGTTTGTAGGACGCTTCCAATTTCGTTACCGCGTTTGCCGGAGCCGTAAAATCGAGCTTATAATAATACCCTTCTTTGAATTTACTCACAGGATATACGAGCTGTTTCTTCCCCCAGCTTTCCTCTTTCGTTACGGCGCCGCCGTTCTTGGTCACGCCGTCCGCCAGGGCCTTGAATAAATTTTTTACGTCTTCTTCTTTCAGATCGGGCTTAATTATGAATAACCCTTCGTAATTGTTCATCCTCTTATCTTCTCCTTAATATTGGACGATATTACCACAATGACTTTAATATTGCAAAGGTTTTATGACGCGCCGATCTTCCTCTTGTTGAACTTGGTCATCGCCTTGTCGATGCCTTCCTCTATCAGGCATGTGACGGCATCCCCGGCAAGCGCTATAACATGGGCAACGTTGCGTCTTTGGCTTCTTTTGAAAGGGGCAAGCACATAACCGGTGATATCGCCCTTATGGACATCTGTGGCTATTCCAACCCGGAGGCGCGCGAAATCGCTTCTACCCAAAGTATGTATTATCGATTCCAGCCCTTTATGGCCGCCGGACGAACCTTCTTTCTTTAGCCTGATCCTGCCAAGTTCTATATTGACGTCGTCGCATATAATAAGAAGATCCGAAATGTCTTTTGCCTCTCTGCCAAAAAGTTCTCCGACAGCCTTGCCGGAAAGGTTCATATATGTTTGCGGAAGGGCCAATATAAGATCAACGCCTCCGATCTTGCCTTTTCCTAAAATGGAAAAGCGCGTCGCTTTATTTATCTTGATCTTATTGACTTTCGCCAGGGCCAAAACAACCTCGAAGCCGATATTATGTTTCGTGGAGCGGTATTCCAAGCCGGGGTTCCCGAGGCCGACTATAATCCTCATCGTTATTCTTTCTTAGCCTCTTTTCCGGCAGCCGGTTTGTCCGCTTCTTTCGGCTTGACCGCGCCTTCAGCTTCCTCGCCCTCCGGAACCTCCTCTTTCTTCTTCCTTATCAACTCCGGCTCTTCACCCATCTCTTCCGCGATATCCTCTTTGGGCGCCTCGACCTTGGGCGGCTTAACGATCATCGCTATAAGCTCCGGATCGTTCAAAACTTTGACACCTTCAGGAACCTTTACATCCTTGACATGGATCGCATCGCCTATTTTAAGATTCGAGACATCGACTTCGATCTTCTCCGGGATAGCTGTAGGGAGACATTCGACCTGGAGTTCGCGAATTACGTGCTCAAGCACGCCTTCGTCAACCTTTACGCCGACAGGTTCGCCGCGAGAGGCGAGAGGAACATTGACCTTCAGGGTCTCGGTAAGCGATATCTCGTTGAAATCGACATGAAGGATCGTGTCTTTCACCGGTTCACGCTGTATCTCCTTTATAAGGACGGTCTTATCTTTAGGACTCCCCTCACCTGAAATCTTCAGCGTTATAATGACGTTCTCTCCCGCTTTCGTATGCAAAACTTCCTGGAGGCCGTCCAGCGAAATCTGAAGGCTTAACGCGCCCTTACCGCCCTTATAGACATTCGCGGGGATAAGCCCCTTGGCCCTCAAATCCTTCGCCACTTTTTTACCTGTAGCCGATCTTGCCTCGGCTTTCAATATCACCTTTTCCATTTTGAAATCACTCCTTTTTTCTAACTGAACAACACGCTGATCGACGCCTCTTCATGGATTCTCCTGACCGCCTCGCCGAGAAGCGACGCGACCGTTAGCACCTTCACCTTGTCGATCATCTTGTCCCTGGGGATTGGGATCGTATCCGTAACTACGAGTTCCTTGATGTGGGATTTTCTGATCCTTTCGATCGCCGGCCCGCAGAGAACCGCGTGAGTGGCCGCCGCGTATACGTCTTTGGCGCCGGCCTTTTTGATAGCGTCAACCGCCTCAACCAGTGAGCCGGCGGTCGCGACCATATCATCTACCACGACGGCGTGCTTGCCTTTCACGTCGCCCATTATATGCATGACCTCGGCCTTCTCGTCATTGACGCGTCTTTTGTCGACTATCGCAAGCCCGCATCTCAGTCTTTTGGCAAAGGCCCTCGCCGTTTTTATGCCTCCTACATCGGGCGATACTATGACAAGGTCCTTATCAAGTTTCAATTTCTTTATATACTCCGTAAATATCGTAAACGCGAAAAGGTGATCCAGTGGAATATCGAAAAATCCCTGGATCTGGCCGGCATGCAGATCTACGGTCAAAACCCTGTCGGCGCCGGCAACTGTGAGAAGATTTGCCACAAGCTTGGCGGTTATCGGAACGCGGGGCTGGTCTTTCCTGTCCTGCCTGGCGTATCCGAAATAGGGGAGGACCGCTGTGATCCTCCGGGCCGATGCCCTCTTCAGGGCATCTATCATGATCAAAAGTTCCATCAGATTGTCATTAGAAGGGCGGCATGTCGCCTGGACGACGAATACGTCGTGGCCGCGCGCGTTCTCATTTATCTTCACGCGTATTTCTCCGTCGGAGAATGTATCGACCGATGCGCCGGCAAGCTTTATCTTGAGGAACTTGCAGATATCCTCGGCCAACTTCTTATTCGAATTACCGCTGAAGACTAATAGATGGTTCTTCATCTTTTGTCCCCTTCTTTATTTTTTCAAGATTTTTGCCGGCACGCCCACAACAGTAGCGCCCGCCGGAACATTATGGCCCTTCGGAACGACCGCGCCCGCGCCCACCGTGGCGCGCTTGCCGATCACGACAGGCGCTATCAGTATCGCGCCGACGCCTATAAAAGCGCCGTCTTCTATTACCGTCTTATTCTTACCGGCGCCGTCGAAGTTCGCCGTTATCGTCCCGGCGCCGACATTGACATTTTTGCCGACCGTTGTGTCGCCGAGATACGTATGATGTTTTACTTTTGTATTGTCTTCTATCCTGGCCCTGACAAGTTCTACGAAATTACCTACCTCGACATTATCGCCGATGCGAACCCCCGGCCTCAGCCTCGCGAACGGCCCTATGTGGCAGCCTCGGCCGATCTCGACATCCGATTCTATCAGCGTGTTCGGCCTGATGACCGTATCGCGGCCTATAAATACGGCCGGATAGATTATCGTCGTAGCCGGGTCCTCTATCGTAACGCCCGAGGACATGACCTGTCTTAAAATCCTGTTCTTTAATACGTTTGTCGCTTCCGCCAGATCGTTTATATCGTTAATGCCTATTGCCTCAAACGCGTCTTCGGCCAAAACAGATTCTATTTTCTTACCTTTATTGTGCAGGATACCTAT
>JAPLMI010000134.1 GCA_026387115.1 Candidatus Omnitrophota bacterium
GGTGCAGCTATTGCGATGACATCCGCATCATCTATTTCTTTATAGATAAGGCGCATATCATCGAACACAGCACACTCGCCGGTCTTATAGCAACACTCGCTTTCCCGGCAAAACTTTATCTCGAGGTCGCTTAAAGATATCTTCCCGACAGAACACTCTCCCCGAGACCTTGCGCCTTCAAGGAGGTTGTCGAGGATAAGTTCGCTGTTGCCGGCCTTGCGGGGGCTGGCGCATATTCCCAATACTTTAACCAACGCTTATCGCGTTCACCGGGCATTGCTCGGCGATCTCTTTTATATCGCAGGAATCGCACTTTTCGGATATCACATGCGCCAGGCCGTCGTCTCCCACCTCAAATACCTCGGGGCAATTTGAAGAGCATAGCCCGCAGCCTGTGCACAATGAATCGTCTATCGAGATCTTCGCCATACTGATTCTCACCCCCTGCTCGCCTTCCGCGCTTATTTGGCTTCCTTATTCGGTATATTTAAACCTATCGCCTTTGATATTTCGCGGAATTCCTTTTCGTTTATATCGTTGAGCGACTTGCGGCGTTTGTCCAGCTGTTCATTGAATTTGACCGCCTTCTCCTGCATCATTTCGTGCGTCTCCTCAGAGCCGCCGACTAAATGAAAATTGTCGCCCTTCGTGATCCTCACGTGGCCGTCTTTACAATCGAAACCCATGCCAAGCAATATTTTTCTGTATGCTCTATTCACCCTTAAATCCTGTAGACAGAGTCCCCTATCCGGACGCGCGATTTGACCAACAGGCCTATCTCCTGTGCCTTCTTGCCCTCCTGTATCGATACATGATCTAACTGTATCGATTGGACATTCTCCTTGAAATCCGTTGTGTGGCCTTTCAGGTAGATCTTGTCCCCGATCTTAAGGCCGTCTTTTAAAAGGAGGACCGCCGCGGCGTTGACATGCGGAAAGTAATGCGTGACCTCGCCGATCTTTTCAAGTCCCAGCCCCGGCGCTTTCTTCCCTGTCTTTTTCCGTGATACCGTGGTTTTCCTTACCTTCTTCTTGGCTACAACCTTTTTCGCTTTCTTTGCCGCCTTTTTCTTTTTTGCCATATCTCACCCCCCGATTTTTCACATATTATATTATCATAAAAAATTATTTGCAAGGCAAATTTTTATTGCTCAAAGGGCACCCCGCGCATATTGGTTTTACCTTACAGCGTTCTTTGGCATGACGCACTATCAGCGCGTGATACTCGTTAAACAATCTATGATCCTGCGGAAGGCTCCGCATGAAAAAGGCCTGAATCTCATCGTAATCCGCGCCGCCGGAAATCAGTCTGAGCCTTGAAAAGATTCTTTTCGTATAAGCGTCCACCACGAAGACGGGCCTGTGGAACGCGTAGAGTAAGATTGAATCGCACGTCTCCGGGCCGATACCGTTTATGCCGAGAAGTTCCTCGCGCAACCTATCTGTTTTGAGGCGCGACAGCTTGCCGAGGCTCGAACCATACCGCGCCGACAGGAATGATAAAAAATTGGCAAGCCTTTTCGCCTTTAGATTATAAAAGCCTGCCGGTTTTATAAGCCGCGACAATCTTTTTACCCCGGCCCTCTTCATTTTGGAAGGAGATGATAAGGCATTGGCCTTCTTAAGGGAAATTACCGCTTTCTCGACGTTGGACCATGCCGTATTCTGCGTAAGGATAGCGCCTACGATCACCTCAAAAGGCGTATCGGCCGGCCACCAGTATTGAGGCCCATAGAATTTATACAGTCTTTCGTATGTGCTGATTAGTTTATTCGAAATAATCGGTATCGCTGTATTTATATTTGCAGATGCCCCTTTTGGAGCCCTGGATGAATTCGACCAGATGCGTAAGCTCTTTCGAAGGCGCGAGCTTCTTGATCTCTTCTATCGCCTGCGCCGTATTAAGCCCGGACATATACAAAAATTTATACGCCTCTCTGA
>JAPLMI010000065.1 GCA_026387115.1 Candidatus Omnitrophota bacterium
AAACCCCTTTTGAATTTAAGATCACTCTCCCTCACCTCCTCCGGCGAATCTTCCGGGAAACGGAGGACCACCATAGGGACAGGGCCGCTTCAAATACAGACTACAGAGCATCTTCTGGCGGCATTGTCGGGCCTTGGAATAGACAATGCGCTTATCGAAATAGACGGCGGGGAGATCCCGGGGCTTGACGGCAGCGCCATGGGCTTCGTGGAGGCGATCAAAAAGGCCAAGATCACAGAACAGGACGCGCCGAAAAGAATCCTCGTTATCGAAGAGCCGGTATGGTGTAAGTTTGAAGATAGGTTTGTTGCGGTGCTGCCGGACGAAAATTTTAGAATATCATATACGATGTCATACAAAAGCGATGCCATAGGCACGCAGTATTATGATATAACGGTGCGCGAAGAAAATTTTGAAAGAGAGATCGCGCCCGCCAGGACATTTTGCCTCAAATCGGAAGCTTTAATGCTTATGGCCTCAGGCCTCGGCAAAGGCGCCGGCTGCAATAATACTCTGGTCATGGGAAAGACGGGGCCGTTTAAGAATAAATTAAGGTTTAAGGACGAGCCGGTCCGGCATAAAGTGCTCGATCTGATAGGAGACCTATACCTTCTCGGTATGCCGATAAAAGGGCACGTTATTGCCGCCAAGAGCGGGCATAGTCTAAATATAGAGCTGGTAAAAAAACTGAAAACGCTGATTTAAAGAGGAGAATGAGATGGGAGAGATCGCACAAAGTATTCTTGGCAAGGTTCTCGACATAAATATGATCCAGAGGATATTGCCTCACAGGTATCCGTTTTTGTTTGTCGATAGAATAATCGAGATCAAAGAGAATAAGGTCATAGGCATAAAGAACGTCACGATAGACGAGCCGTTCTTTCAGGGCCATTTTCCGGGACATCCGATAATGCCGGGGGTCCTTATCGTAGAAGCGATGGCGCAGGTGGGCGGGGTCGGCGCCCTTAATATGAAGGGTAATCTCGGAAAGTTCGCGTATTTCCTGAGCATAGATAACGCGAGATTCCGTAAGCCTGTTGTGCCGGGCGATGTTTTAAGGATCGAAGTGGACCTTTTGAAAACAAAAATGAACGTTATGAAGATCCGCGGCGTAGCGAAAGTCGGAGATGATATTGTGGCGGAAGCGGATCTGATGTTCGCCTTCGTCAATCCGGAAGGAGAGGCGTAGCAGAATGGCTAGAATAGGCCTCGTAGCCGGCGAGGGCAGGCTCCCGATAGTTTTTTCCGCGGCAGCCAAAGATAAGGGCGATACCGTGATCGCGTTCGGCCTGAAAGGCATAACGGATCCGGCGCTCGAGCAGCATGTTCATAAAATTCACTGGCTGGAATGGGGAAAATGGCAGAAGGGCCTTTTATTATTAGCCTCCGAAAGGATCAATAAAATAATCATGCTCGGAAAGCTGAAAAAAGAGACGTTTTTCAAACAGGCGGAAGGCTTGGACGGCGAATCCAAAAAAATGCTGAAAAAACTGGGTGATAAAAAGGACTACGCGATACTTAACGAAGCGGCGAAGTATTTAAAGAAGCTCGGCGTCGATATCATCGATTCGACATTATATCTGGCTGATTTCATTCCGCGTAAAGGCACCCTCACCAAGAGAGGGCCCGGCGAGAATGAATGGGAGGACATAAAGTACGGACAAATGGTGGCTAAATCGCTGTCCGGATTCGACGCGGGGCAGACCGTAGCGGTGAAAGACAAGACCGTTATAGCCCTGGAGGCGATGGAAGGGACCGATGAGACTATTTCGAGGGCCGGCGCACTTGTAAGAGGAGGTTTCGTCGTGGTTAAAGTCGCCCGTCCCGATCAGGACATGAGGTTCGACGTCCCGCTCGTGGGGCGGGAAACGTTGAGTACCTTGGTGAAGGCGGAAGGATCGGTCCTCGCGCTGGAAGCGGACAAAACGCTCCTTATGGACAGGGCGGAAGTGATAAAACTCGCCGACGAAAACGATATCTCGATAGTTATAATATAGGCAGGTATTTTTTAATTTCGTAACTGGTGATCTGAATCCGGTAATCCTCCCACTCTTTCTTTTTATTGATCAGGAATCTCGTGAATATATGCTCCCCAAGGGCTTCTTTCGCAAGACCGCTCTTTTCAGTCTCAACGATCGCCTGATATAAATTCCCCGGAAGGGCGACCAACCCCCTATGCTCCCTCTCGGACATCTCCATCTTATAAATATTCGGCTCAACGGGCTCCGGCGCCTTATATTTCTTTTCGATACCCTCCAACCCTGCCGCAAGCATCACACTAAACGCCAGATACGGATTGCATGACGGATCGGGGCATCTGAGCTCCGCCCTTGTGGCCTTTTCATTCCCGGGCCGGTAAAGCGGGACCCGTATAAGCGCTGTCCGATTTCTTTGCGCCCACGAGGCGTATACCGGGGCTTCGTAGCCGGCAACGAGCCTTTTATAGGAGTTTACCCATTGGGCCGTGAGAGCGCATATCTCGCGGGAGTGTTTGAGCTGGCCCGCTATGAACTGTTTTGCTGTCGACGACAGGTGATGCTTATCGCCCTTATCGTAAAAGGCGTTTTTATTTCCCCGGAATAGCGATTGATGGACGTGCATTCCGCTTCCGTTTACTCCGAAGATGGGTTTAGGCATAAATGTCGCGTATACGTTATTGGCCCTGGCGACCTCTTTTATGCAATAGCGCGCAGTTATGATATTGTCCGCCATCATAAGCGCTTCATTATATTTCAGGTCTATCTCGTGCTGTGACGGCGCTACCTCATGGTGGCTCGCCTCCATGGGTATGCCCATATTCTCAAGCGTATTTACCGTCTTATTTCTCAATACGTCGGCGATGTCGCTCGGGATGAGTTCAAAATACGTCCCCTCGTCGAGAATCTCAGGCGATTTGTCGGATTTGAAATAGAAATATTCGAGTTCAGGCCCTATATAGTAGGTAAATCCCAGTTTTTTGGCCCTCTCAAGAGCTCTCTTTAAGGCATATCTTGAGTCTCCGGCGTACGGAGTTCTGTCGGGGTTAAGGATATCGCAGAAGAGCCTTGCGACGGGGCTTTGAGTTCCTTCCCAAGGCAGGATCTGGAAGGTCGCGGGGTCCGGCATCGCGATTATATCCGATTCCTGCGCTTCGGCAAATCCGGTCACGGAAGAGCCGTCGAAACCCTTGCCGTGATAGAGCGCCTCCTCAAGGTCCCTTCGCGTTATGGATACGCACTTGAGGATCCCCAGTATATCGACGAACCATAATTGTATGGTGTTTATGTCTTTTTCTCTAACTATCTTCAGGATCCGCTCTTTATCAGATCTGTCCGTCTTCGGCATTTTTTTGGCGTCTCCTTCTATTACATGTGAGGTTTTGGCCACGCGGGCCGCTTCTTTATTGTCGATGATATACTGCCTGCCGGCCTTGACAGCTTTTATCGCGCCCTTATGGATCTTTTCTATCACCGCCTGACGCGATATGCCGAGCTTCCGCGCAAGTTCCGTCGGGCTTATATAATCTTCTTTCATAGGGTTCTCCTTTGCTTTACACTTGTAAAGTCTACCATATAGCTTTACAATTGTCAAGTGAAAAATGAAGAAATTTTTTCGTCTTCAGCGATAGGCGGTTACTTTTGTGGCCGCCTTCCGCTTGTCGCAAATTGGCATTAGGCATGCCAATTTGCTGTGAAAAAATTTTGATGGCCAATGAACCTGCCAATTAGCGGTATCTCTTGTGCAGTTTCATTGTCCTGTTTAAATCGCCCCAATGTATCAAAATTTTTAACAGTCGCTCCAGGCGGACCACAAAAGTTCCGTATCAATGAATGACGAAAAAATTTCTTTGGGAGAGCTGGTTGGAGAAATTTTACGGGTGACGCGACCGAGACTTTTGGACGAACAACGAAGCCCCCATGGGATGGGGGTGTCCGCC
>JAPLMI010000143.1 GCA_026387115.1 Candidatus Omnitrophota bacterium
GCAACAGGCTGATTCCGCACCTTGAAAAATGCGCTCTCGTCTACAGCTGCCCGAACGCGCAGAATTTTTTTCTGTCAAGATATTAGGCGCCGCTTCCTGTTTCGCCGTCATGCAACGCAAGATGCTCGGGCTGCCTTTGCGCAAGCCAGCCGCGGATAAAATTCGTCCCGGCGCCTGAAGAGATAAGCCAGATCGCTCTCTTTCACATAAAAAATGTAAGGGATCCCATTGTAAGTTTCGGGCAGGGGTGCGAGGGAGAACCGCTCCTTCAATGGAAAACGATAGAGGCCTCGATACGGATCATACGCAAAAATACTCAAGAAGGTACGATCAATATGAATACGAACGGCAGTATGCCGCGCGTTTTAGACAGGCTGCGTGAGGCGGGCCTCGACTCGGTAAGGGTAAGCTTGAATAGCTGCCGCGATATCCACTACACGCGGTATTACGCGCCGAGAGGGTATTCCTTTAAAGACGTCCTCGCGTTCCTCGCGAGGGCAAAGTCAGGAGGACTCTTCGTCTCGCTCAATTACCTGACTATGCCTGGATTCACGGATTTGAAGGACGAAGTAGCGGCGCTCGAGCGGCTCATTTCGAAATACGGCGTAGATATGATCCAGTGGCGAAATCTCAATTACGATCCGCTCCTATATTTCAGAAAGATAGGGATAGGGCCGGCTCCTTCCGAAATGATCGGAATCCGGGAGGCAATAGAGGCTATTAAGAAGAGGTTCCCTCACCTTTTGATGGGTTATTTTAACCCTCGCGAAGCTGTTTCTCGGCGTCGATGACATCGCGGTTTATCAGCCGGATCGCCTGTTTAATCCTCTGATCGAGGAGAGGCGAGATCGGCGCGTCTTCGATCTCACGCAAGATCTGTATCGCCATCCTGAAGTAGCGTATGACCTCGCCTTCATCCGTATCCGTGATCTCCAGGATCTTCGCGAATTTCATCCCGTGCATCCAGCCCTCTAACGCCTTGGCGAGATTGAAATGGGGTATCTTGCTGAAAGGGTGTATTCCGTACCTTGCCTCTTTATGGCGTATCCTTTCGCTGAACGTCTCGCATATCGATTTAAGGTATTGGCTTGACCTTGAAAGCGGCGGCAGGTGCTGATTTTTACGGGGTTCGAAGACCGCGGCCACGGCGATAACGCCCATACTGATCTCGTCGAGATCCTCGAAGATCCCGCCGTCATACAGCTCGGCGAGCAAAAGTTCGTATCCGTAAACGGCCTTGGCGAACTCGCCCTTGGCGGTAAGCTTGCCGATATCGACATGTCCCATCTCCTTCAACAGCGCCAGCTTCGACTCCATCAACTTCAGGGCCTCCTTCTGCTGATGCGGCCTCGTCTGGAAGTAATGCATCGAGAGGGGATAGATATTGAAGAGCTCTTCCCGGTATTTCTGGTATAAATTGAGCATCGTGGCGTACGAGGCGTTAAACTGGCTGGAGACGTTCTCGGGCTTTCCGTAGATTATGCGCCTTACCTCTTCAAGATGTATCCTTCTCGGATTGATCCTGCTGTAGACGAAACCCTCCTTGTCTATGCCGCGCCTGCCGGCGCGGCCGGCCATCTGGTAAAAATCGCGGGTCTTGAGCGTCCTTATGTAATTGCCGTAAAATTTCTTCAATTCGTCGAACACTACCGAGCGGCTCGGCATATTGATGCCGAGCGCGAAGGTCTCCGTAGTGAATATGACCTTCAGGAGACGGCTTGTGAAGAGCCTCTCGACCGCTTCCTTTAACGTAGGGAGCATCCCGGCATGATGGAAGGCGATACCGCGTTCTATCAAAGACCGCATCGCTATAGCGCTCTTCTCGTGCGCGAGGTCGAACCGCTGGCAAAGGCTTTCGTATAGCGAGAGTATCCGGGAACGTTCTGTAGAATCCAGAAAATTGTGATTATAAAGCTCCGCCGCGAGATATTCGGCCCTTCTTCTGCCGAAGACAAAATATATGCACGGAAGGCCGTCCTTATATTCGATATACTTTATGAGTGAATTCGTCCTGTTCGGTTTATGTCCGTGGAATTTACGTAATTTATTGATATCGTCAACGACCTGGTTATTCCCCTGATAGAAGAAATGGAGGGGAACGGGCCTGTTATTTTCGATCACGACCTTGACCGTCTTTTTGTGTATCGATTCGATCCATTTGGCAAACTCGCCGATGTTGGGTATCGTCGCGGAAAGGCACAGTATATTCATATGGGCCGGCAGGAATATCAGCGACTCTTCCCACACGGTGCCGCGCTCGGGGTTATCTATATAATGGACTTCGTCGAATATTATCCAGGAATATTTTTTGAGGCTTTCCGGCTCATCGAGGACCTTGTTGCGGAATATCTCGGTCGTCATGATGAGAATAGGGGCGTCGGCATTAAGGGAGACGTCGCCGGTCAGTATTCCTATAGAATCCTTGTAATCGGCCTGGAAATCACGAAACTTCTGGTTCGAGAGCGCTTTTATCGGCGCGGTATAGATGACGCAGGTCTT